>CABSMC010000046.1 GCA_902478715.1 uncultured Adlercreutzia sp. | reverse complement strand
GAGGTCTTCGCGGGGTCCTCCCGTCCCGATCGCGGACAGGGTAGGTGCCCCTACGCTGCCGGTTCCCAGATACGGACGAGGCAGTGCTTCTGCTGCTCTCCGCCGATGGGGGTGTAGTCCACGTTGCAGTAGGTGACAGCACGCGTGCCCATATGCGTGGAAGCGAGGAAATCGTTGTAGTCGCCCGATCCCTCCTCAAGGGGCAGCTTCGCATAGCGTCGTTCTGCAAGATCGATGGCCACCACGAGGCTACCGCCGCGCACCATGAGCCAGTCGCCGCACCAGCACGGTGCGGAGAGCGGGTTCGCCGCGAAGTGGAACCAGGGCACCGCGCTGTAAGCCTCGGTGCCGGGGTTGGCGCAGGTGACAGGCAGGTACGGTGCGCCGCCGTCTGCCTCGCCGCCTTCTGAAGCCATCTCTTCCGTATTGGCCGCCGTGAGCGAGACCGCTGCGGGGGCCTCCATGGGCAAGTAGGTGCCCAGATTCGCAATGCCCTCGCCGTAGCTGTAAATGCCGTCGAAGGCGAAGCTGAAGCCGGTTTTGCCCCAGCCGCATTCCATCGGCTTCATGGACGAGGGTAGAACGCAGGCGTCGGTAACCTCGCCGGTGGCGGCGTCCAGGTGGGTGAGCTGGTAGTAGGTGCCGCTTGTGCGGGCGCGGGGCGCCAGCGCGAGACTGTCGCCACAGGAGGTGGGCGCGCAGGCCATGCGTCCCTGAGAGGCATACACTACCTGGGAATCGGTCGTGCCGAAGGCGGCGCGCAAAAGCCGAGAATCTTCCACGCGGGCGTTGCCGTCGAGCTGCGGAAGGCGCTGCCAGAAAGCGTAGCCGGCGGCGACGGCCAAGGTGGGCATCTCCCAGTTCACGTCGCCCTCGTCGAGCAGCTGCGGCTCGCCCAGTGTTGTGCCGGAAAGCGATGCCGCGTACACGCGCCAGACATTGTCCAGGATGTCGGCTTCGGTCCAGACGACGCCGGCGCTGTTCGCGCGCACATCGTAAATCTCGAAACCCTCGGCCTCGCCCACGGCATGCTCGATGATGGTGGTGCACTCGGCTGAGGACAGGTCGAGGAGCCCCACCTCGGCCAGGGGCTTGGCGGTTTCCGTGGGAAGCAGGCAGGCGGCAACGGCGTCGTCGCTGCACCAGACGAGCGTGCCGAAGGGCAGCTTCGCCGAGCCGGCCAGCGTGACGGCGTCCTCGTAGTTTTCCATCTCTTCCAAGTCGGTCTGCGCGGTGACGGCGCTTTCGGGCACCTTAAGGGTCTTCAGGGCGTCGTCGTCGCCAGAGCGCCCGGCTGCCCAAGCGGCCCCGCCGCCCACGGCGGCCAATGCGGCCACGCCGGCCGCGCCATACAGGAAATGACGGCGCGTCAGCAAGACCTCGTGGCCTCCGGGCAAGGAGAGGGATGTGGGTTGTTTTGTCGCAACGCGCCGCGTGGGCGCGGATCTTCTCTGTGGCATGGGGCTATTGTGTCATTTCGCATACGCCTCGGCGACCATACGAAGGCAAACGCTACAATAAACGCAAACACGACTGCTGGGCTGATATATGCGCTGTCAGCTGATGAAATCGCAGGTCAGCGCAATGAAGCTTTGGCATCCTAGGAACTGCAAGCGAACATGCAAGGAGAGTATCCCCATGAGCAACGAGACGCGACGCATTCTTCTGGTTGAAGACGAGAAGGCCATCCGCGATGCGGTGACGGCCTATTTGGAGCGCGAGAACTACTGGGTGACTGCTGTCGGCGACGGCCAGGACGCCCTGGAAGAGTTCCAAAAGCACCATTTCGATCTGGTCATTCTGGACCTCATGCTTCCCCGCGTGCCGGGCGAGCGCGTTTGCCGCGTCATCCGCGACACCTCCGATGTGCCGATCATTATGCTGACGGCCAAGGGCGAGGTGGAAGATCGCATCATCGGTCTGGAGCTGGGCGCCGACGATTACCTGGTGAAGCCCTTCAGCCCCCGCGAGCTGGTGGCCCGTTCCCGCGCGCTGCTGCGCCGCGTGCACGCCGATTCCGAGCCCCAGCGCGAGGTGCTCGAGTTCGGCGAGCTGACCATCGATGTGTCCGGCCACAAGGTGCTCGTCTCCGGCGAGGAGATCGATCTCACTGCCAGCGAGTTCAAGCTGCTCACCACGCTGTCCCGCTACCCCGGTCGCGTGTACAGCCGTATGGAGCTCGTCGAGAAGGTGCTCGGCTACGACTTCGAGGGCTACGAGCGCACCATCGACTCCCATGTGAAGAACCTGCGCGCCAAGATCGGCGACAACCCGCGCAACCCGAAGTGGCTCCACACCGTGCACGGCGTGGGCTACCGCTTCGAGGATCCCACCAAGAACGGCCAGTAATCGCCCGTTCATTTCGCGTACTTGCCGCCGGAGCCGCTCGGCTTTGGTGCCCGCCGTCTGCTTCGAAGGAGTTCCATGACCGAGACGGAAGCAAAACCGCGCATTCTGGAAACCGCTGAAGAGGTCGCCCCGCCGGCGGCCTCTTCGCCTTCTCCGGAACGCAAGAAGGAAAAGAAGCACCTGCGTTGGTCGAACCTGTCCTATACGACCCGCGTGACCTTGGCCTTCGCCCTCATCGCCGCCATGACCGCCCTTGTGGCCATCGGCGTGGTCTCCTTTGTGTGGGAGCAGCATTTCCGCACCTACACGGCCGACAACATGCAGACGCTCTGCGAGACCACGGCGAACCGCATCGCGGCCATCTACGAGGAGACGGGCGACTTGTGGAATCCCGAGACCACCCGCCCGGCCGCCCAGGCCACCGAGCTCACGAGCGGCGTCGGCGTGCGGGTGATCGACTTGAAGGGGAGTACCGTTTTCGATTCCTCCGTCATCATCGACGAGCAGCAGGGCGACGTGTTCACGTCCTTCGCGCCGCAGGACCGCTCGCAGGCGGCCACGGCCTCCATCGTGCTTCCCGACGGCGAGAAAGTGGGCACGGTACGGCTGTGGGTCTATGGCTCCGAGGCCCTTATGCGCCAGCCCGACCAGGAGTTCCGCGATAACTCCTACCAGGCTATGTTCATCGCCGGCGGCGTGGCCATCGTGCTCGCCTCCTGCATCGGCTTCCTCTTCGCGCGCAACCTGGTGTCGCCGATCAACCGCATTATGAAGACGGCCCGGGCCATCGGCGACGGCGATCTGTCGGCCCGCACGAAGCTGACCGGCGAGGACGAGGTGGCGCGCCTCGGCGAGACCTTCGACGCCATGGCCGAGTCGGTGGAGAAGGACCGCGATTTGGAGCGGCGCCTCACCACCGACGTCGCCCACGAGCTGCGCACCCCGCTCATGGCCATCCAAGCTACGGTGGAGGCCATGATCGACGGCGTCTACGAGGCCGATGAGGAGCGCCTGGTCACCGTGAATTCCGAGATCCAGCGCCTGTCGCGCCTCGTGAACGCGCTGTTGAAGCTGTCGCGCTTGGAAAACCGCGCCGAGCCCATGAAGGAAGAGGTTGTCAACGTCGGCGATCTCATCGCCGGCATCATTGCCACCCATGAGATGTTCGTGTCCGATTCCGGCCTCACCCTGGAGTACGACGCTCAGCCCGACGTCATGGTGGTGGGCGACGCCGACATGATCCGCCAGGCCACGGCCAACCTCATCTCCAACGCCGTGCGCTACACCCCGGAGGGCGGCCACATCACGGTGTCGGTGAAGAAGGGCGACATCATGGCCTCCATCGCCGTGCGCGACACCGGCATCGGCCTTACCAAGGAAGAGGCCCGCATGGTGTTCTCGCGCTTCTGGCGCGCCGACGCCGGCCGCAACCGCGAGAGCGGTGGTTTGGGCGTGGGCCTGGCCGTGGTGAAGGAGATCGTCGACCGCCACGGCGGCTGGGTGCAGGTGGAAGGCGAGAAGGGCAAGGGCGCCTGCTTCACCATCCACATCCCGCTGTACGACGAAGACGCCTCCAAGCACCGCCGCAACTCCAAGAAGCGCACCGGCCACAAAAAGCCCGCGAAAGCGAGCCGATAGGAGAAGGTGCCTTTCGGCGTCCTGCAAGTTTTGCGGCCTCGAAGCAACGGCGCGGCGATTCGGATGGCGCGATATACGGCATTGCTGGGCGCCTGACGGTCGAGGTGGACAAAAACGGGTAGCTAGCTGCGAGCTAGCTTCTGGGATGGCAACGTTTTGGCCGAAAAGGGGTCGTTAACTACGAGCCAGCCCCTGCGGTGGACACGTTTTGGACAAAAACGGGTAGCTAGCTGCGAGTTGCCCCCTGTGTTGGCCCCGTTTTGGCCAAAAAAGGGCCGCTAGCTGCATTTGGTGCGCGCGCGTCCATGTTCTCGTCGATTGCCGCGTCTTCTGACCAGGCGAAACGCGAAACGGATGGAGGGCTTTTTGCTGGCCAGACAATCAATGGCCAGAAATGGTGCGCCGACTGACAGTTAATGGGTACTTTTTGGCCATTTCGAACGGAGGGGGTATCGTGCCGTTCTCTGTGAAGCGACGGTGCGAGGGCCGTATTTGTGCCATAATGTCCGATACGCGAAAAGCGCTTGGGTACCTGCGCTCGAACGGCGTCCGTTGGGCGGTGTTCGAGCGGAGCGACAGCCGGGCCATCAAGGAGAAAGGGCACTCATGGCGGGAATCGACATCACCCCCGATGCGCAGGGCAAGGTGCGCGATCTGTACGATTTGGGCGACAAGCTGCTGCTTGTGGCCACCGATCGCATTTCGGCCTTCGACTACATTCTGGAAGACGAGATTCCCTACAAGGGCCAGGTGCTCACCCAGCTCTCCAAGTTCTGGTTCGAGCTGCTCGACGGCGTCGTGGAAAACCACCTCATCTCCACCGATGTGGCCGACCTGCCCGACGAGTTTCAGCCCTATGCCGACTATCTACGCGGGCGCTTCATGCTGGTGAAGAAAGCCGACATGTTCCCCGCCGAGTGCATCGTGCGCGGCTATTTGGCTGGCAGCGGCCTGAAGGAGTACAACCGCGAGGGCACCGTCTGCGGCATCGAACTGCCCGAGGGTCTCGTGAACTCCTCGAAGCTGCCCGAGCCCATCTTCACTCCGTCCACCAAAGCCGAGATCGGCGACCACGACGAGAACATCTCGTTCGACCGTCTCGTGGAAATCCTCGGCGAAGAGGATGCTACCGCCCTGCGCGATCTGGCGCTCAAGGTGTACACCACCGCCGCCGATCACGCGGCCGAGCGCGGCGTCGTCATCGCCGACACGAAGTTCGAGTTCGGCCGCCTCGGCGACACCATCATTTTGGCTGACGAGGTGCTCACGCCCGACTCCTCGCGCTTCTGGCCCGGCGACACCTACGAGGAGGGCAAAGACCAGCCCAGCTTCGACAAGCAGTTCGTCCGCGACTGGCTCACCGCCCATTGGGACAAGACTGGCAACCCGCCGCGTTTGCCCCAGGACATCATCGACGCCACCTCGGCCAAGTACATCCAGGCTTACGAGACCATCACGGGAAAGACGTTTGACCCGGCGACGTTCTAGCACGCAAGAAAAGGTCACGGCAACTGCCGGCGATCTTGCCGCGAAGGAAGGATCGACCAGGGCATTTTTCCTGAAGCGACCTGGAGGAGCCGGGTAAGTTTCGGGCCCGTGACCGCCACCACCCGAATGACCACTTGAAGGAGAACCACAGCAACATGTCCCAGCGCAACCCCATGAACGAGCGGTACACCTCCGAAGACCGCACCGGCGTGACCCGCAAGTCGGCCGCCTCGGCCAAGCCGAAGGCCAAGGCCGCCGCCTCGGTCACCGTGAAGTCGGCGAAGAAGACGCCCGAGCAGCGCAAGGCCGAGGAGAAGGCCGCCCGCAAGGCCGCTGCCGCCAAGCAGCGCGAGGTGGAGCGCAAGTATTACAAGCCCGACACGCCGCGCTACAAGCGTCTGCGCGCCATCTGGTGGGTGCTGCTCATTGCGGCTATCGGCTGCACCACGCTGAGCTTCGTCGGCCAACAGTCGCTGCCGCCGGCGGTGGGCGTGGTCACGCTCATCTTGGCCTACGTGTTCATCATCGCCGCTTTCGTGCTTGATTTTTGGAAGATCAAGAAAGAGCGCGTCGCCTACCAGGAGCGCATGCTGGCGCTTGAGGAGAAGAACGCCAAGGCCGAGAAGCAGGCGCGCCGCGTGCAGCAGGCCAAGCAGGTGAAGGCGAAGGGCTCGGGGAAGAACCAGAACCGCCATGCGGCTCAGAAGAAGGGCGGCGAGGTCGAGGAAGACGCCGACGCCGGTGCCGGAGAGTCCGATGAGGCTCCGGTGAAGCCGGCCCGTCGCGGCCTGTTCGGCAGCGGTTTCCGTCTTTCCAACCGTGAGAAGATGCAAGCCGAGAAGAAGGCTGCGAAGGAAGCTGAAAAAGCCGAGTAGCACCCCCACCGTAGGGAGCGACCTCGGCCGCCCCTCCTCAAGTGGGACGATCTCGCTTGGGAGGGTAGATCAAGGTCTGTCCCTACGGAAAAGTTCGAGTGCTCATTCCCTTGAAGAGAGAGGCACATCCATGGTATCTCGCGTCTATGTTGAGAAGAAGCCCGGGTTCAATGGCGAGGCCCGCGCCCTGGCAGCCGAGCTGCGCGACATCGTCGGCATTTCGGGGTTGACCGGCGTGCGTATGGTGAACCGCTACGACGTGGAAGGCGCGAGCGAGGAGTTGTTCGCCGCCTGCGTGCCCACGGTGTTCTCCGAGCCGCAATCCGACACCGCTACCTTCGAGCTGCCCGAGGCCAACGGTGCGGCCGTGTTCGCCGTGGAGTTTCTGCCCGGCCAGTTCGACCAGCGCGCCGATTCGGCGAGCGAGTGCATCCAGCTCATCAGTCAGGGCGAGCGCCCCGCTGTGCGCTCGGCGGTGGTGTACTACTTGGAAGGCGATCTCGCCGACGACGACGTGGAGGCCGTGAAGCGCTACGTCATCAACCCGGTGGAGGCCCGCGAGGCGTCGCTGGCTACGCGCGACACCCTGGCCATGGCCTTCGAGCGGCCGGCCGACGTGGAGGTCATCAGGGACTTCACCAACTTTTCCGACGACGAGCTGGCCCGCTTCATCGACGAGCGCGGCCTGGCCATGGATCTGGCCGACATCCAGTTCTGCCGCGCGTACTTCGCCGAGGAGGGGCGCGATCCGTCCATCACCGAAATCAAGATGATCGACACCTACTGGTCCGACCACTGCCGCCACACCACCTTCGGCACCGTGCTCGATGACGTGGAAATCGCCGACGCCAACGTGCAGGCCGCCTTCGACCGCTATCTGGAGCTGCGCCACGAGCTCGGCCGCGACGAGAAGCCGGTCTGCCTCATGGACATGGGCACCATCGGCGCGAAGTGGCTGAAGAAAGAGGGCATTCTCACCGGGCTCGACGAGTCCGAGGAGATCAACGCCTGCACCATCAAGTGCAAGGTGGATGTCGATGGCGAGGAGCAGGACTGGCTGTACCTGTTCAAGAACGAGACCCACAACCATCCCACAGAGATCGAGCCCTTCGGCGGCGCGGCCACCTGCGTGGGCGGCGCCATCCGCGACCCCCTCTCGGGCCGCTCCTACGTGTACCAGGCCATGCGCGTCACGGGCGCGGCCGACCCCACGGTGCCCGTAGCCGATACCATCCCCGGCAAGCTCCCCCAGCGCAAGCTCGTGACCACGGCAGCGGCCGGCTATTCCTCCTATGGCAATCAGATCGGCCTGGCCACGGGTCAGGTGCACGAGCTGTACCACCCCGGTTACGCCGCCAAACGCATGGAAATCGGCGCGGTGGTGGGTGCCACGCCGGCCGACCACGTGCGCCGCGAGACGCCGGCACCGGGAGATGTGGTGGTGCTTCTCGGCGGCCGCACGGGCCGCGACGGCATCGGCGGCGCCACGGGCTCTTCCAAGGCCCATTCCGTGGAGTCGTTGGAAAGCTGCGGGGCCGAGGTGCAGAAGGGTAACGCGCCCGTGGAGCGCAAGATCCAGCGCCTGTTCCGCCGCGGCGACGCGTGCCGCATGATCAAGCGCTGCAACGACTTCGGCGCCGGCGGCGTGTCGGTGGCCATTGGGGAATTGGCCGACGGCCTGGACATCAACTTGGATGCCGTGCCCAAGAAGTACGACGGGCTCGATGGCACGGAGCTCGCCATTTCCGAGTCGCAGGAGCGCATGGCCGTAGCGCTGGCGCCCGAGGACGTGGATGCCTTCATCGCACTCGCCCACGAGGAGAACCTGGAGGCCACGCCGGTGGCCGTGGTTACGGAAGAGCCGCGCGTTCGCATGCATTGGCGCGGCGACACTATCGTGGACGTGAGCCGCGAGTTCCTCGCGAGCAACGGAGCGCCGAAGCATGCGGCGGTGGCCGTACCCGCGCCGGCCGACGAGAGCTTCGCCGAAAGTGCCTGCGACCGCGCCTTCGAGGCGACAAGCGAGCTGACCGACCCCGTAGTGGAGGCCGTGTGCGACGCCGACTCGCTGGAAGTGTCCCTCGCGGCGCTCATGGGCGACATCAACCGCGCCTCGAACAAGGGCCTCGTGGAGCGCTTCGACTCCACCATCGGCGCGGCCACGGTGCTCATGCCTTTCGGCGGCGCTCGCCAGCTTACCCCGGCACTCGCCATGGTGGCGAAGCTGCCGGTGCTCGGCGGCAAGACCACCACGGTTTCGGGCCTGTCCTGGGGTTTCAACCCGTACCTTTCGTCTTACGACCCCTACGCCGGCGCCTACATGGCCGTGCTCGACTCCGTGGCGAAGCTCGTGGCTACCGGCTTCGAACGGGCGAACATGTACCTCACCTTCCAAGAGTACTTCGAGAAGCTGCGTCAGGATCCGGAGCGCTGGGGCAAGCCCATGGCGGCGGTGCTCGGCGCGCTCATGGCCCAGATCGATTTCGGGGTGGGCGCCATCGGCGGCAAGGACTCCATGTCCGGCTCCTTTGAGGACTTGGATGTGCCGCCCACGCTCGTGTCCTTCGCGACGGCCATCGGTAACATCGACCGCATTACCTCGCCGGAGCTGAAGGAGGCGGGCGACAACCTCATCTGGGTTTCCTTCGAGGACGCGCTGGCATCGAGCGTCTGCGCGACCTTTGACGCCGTGGAGCATCTCATCGGCGCCGGCATCGTGCGGGCGTGCGCGAGCGGCGCCTACGGTGGCTTGGCCGAGACGCTGGTGAAGGCGGCCGTGGGCAACGGCCTGGGTATCACCGTGGACGAGGACATCGACATGGGCCAGCTGTTCGAGCCGGCCTACGGCACGTTCGTGATCGAGCTGGCCGCCGGCGAGGATGCCCAGTCCGTCGTCACGCGCTTGGAAGACGCCGGGCTCGATGCCAACGTGGATGTGGTGGAACTTGGCCAAGTGACCAGTGCTTACGAGCTGGCGTGCGACGGCCAGGTGGCCGATCTCGCCGTGGTGCAGGAGGCCTGGGAGCGCGGAGGCGGCCTTGAAAGCGTGTTCCCGTACCGCACCTCGCCGGAAGAGCGCGCAGCGGCCGAGACGGTGCCCGCCATCAGCTTCGAGGGCGAGGCGGCCCCGGCCTACCATGGCCCGGCGCTGCTGGGCGACACCTCCGGCGCCCCGCGCGTGGTCATTCCGGTGTTCCCCGGCAACAACTGCGAGTACGACTCCGCTGCCGCCTTCGAGCGGGCCGGTGCCGTGCCCACCGTGTACGTGGTGAACAACCTGACGCCCGAAGCCGTGGCCGAATCTACTGCCGAGCTGGCGCGCCTCATCCGCGCGTCCCAGATCGTCATGATTCCCGGCGGCTTCTCCGGCGGCGATGAGCCCGACGGCTCCGCGAAGTTCATTACGGCTTTCTTCCGCGCCCCGGAGGTCACCGAGGCGGTGCGCGATTTGCTGCAGGCGCGCGACGGCCTCATGCTCGGCATCTGCAACGGCTTCCAGGCCCTGGTGAAGCTGGGCCTGGTGCCCTTCGGCGACATCCGTCCGATGGATGCCGACTGCGCCACCCTCACCTTCAACAACATCGGCCGTCACCAGAGCACGCTCGTGCGCACGCGCGTGGCCAGCACGATGTCTCCCTGGATGAGCCGCATGGAAGTGGGCGAGATGCACACGGTGGCCATCAGCCACGGCGAGGGCCGCTTTGTGGCGCCCCCCGCGCTGCTCGACTCCATGATCGCAAACGGGCAGGTCGCCACCCAGTACGTGGATGCCGCGGGGCAGCCCTCCATGGACTTGGCGGTGAACCCCAACGGCTCGGTGCTCGCCATCGAGGGCATTACGAGCCCCGACGGCCGCGTACTCGGCAAGATGGGTCACACGGAACGTGCCGGCGCGGGCCTGTACAAGAACGCCTTCGGCAACACCTACCAGCCCCTCTTCGAGGGCGGCGTCGACTACTTCCGCACGAAGTAGTTACTGCCACAGCCTCACTTCGGGTTCTAGCTGCACGCCGGCGGCCTCGAACACGCGGCGCTGCACTTCGGCGATGAGGGCGAGGACATCGGCGGCGGTGGCGTCGCCGGTGTTCACGACGAAGCCGGCGTGCTTCTCGGACACCTGCGCGCCGCCCACGCGCAGGCCTTGGCAGCCGGCCTCTTGGATGAGCGCCCCCGCGAAGTGACCCTCGGGACGCTTGAAGGTGCTGCCGGCGCTCGGCATCTCCAGCGGTTGCTTGCTCTCGCGGCGCTCGTGCAGCTCTTCTATGCGCGAGGCAATGGCGGCAGGGGAGTCGGCGCGCAGCTGCAGCGTGGCCCCGAGCACCACCCAGCTCTCGCGCATCATGCGGCTGGTGCGATAGCCCCAGTTGGCTTCCGCTGCCGGCACGTTCACGATGCTCCACGAATTCCCGTCGGGCACCAGGCAGCGTACTTCCACGGCTACGTCCGAGAACTGGCCCTCGTAGGCGCCGGCGTTCATGATGGCTGCGCCTCCGATGGTGCCGGGAATGCCGCTGGCGAACTCGTAGCCCGCAAGCCCGGCATCCCGCGCTGCGGCGGCCACGGCGGCGTTCGTGGCCCCGGCTGCTGCTCGCACGAGGCCGCCGGGCAGCACCTCAACGTCCGCGAAATTATCCGCCAGCAGAAGCGTCACGCCGTCAAGTCCCTCGTCGGGCGCGAGCACGTTGGAGCCGAGTCCCAACACGCGCCAGGAAACGCCAGCGGCCTCGCAAGCCGACACGACCGCCGCCACCTCGTCTTCGGAACGCGGCGTCACAAGCCACTGCGCCGGCCCCCCGATGCGAAATGTCGTATGCTCGACTAGGGGTTCGTCAGGCCGCACATTCTGCGAACCGACGATATCCTGAAGGCTCTTCTCGAAGCTCGGGGCGCTCACTGTTTGTTCCTCCTCAACTGAGTGACGGCTTAGAGGAGACGGAGGGTGTTCTGACCGAGCGAGTTCCGCAGCGACTGAAACAGCCCAGTGGGCTGTTTCACAAAGCGAGGACTGTCTGAGCGAATCAGAATACCCTGCGGCTCCGACACGCGGGGAGGTGCAACCTCTCCGTTTGCCATAGCGATCGGGTTACCGTTGGTGACCCGCATGGCTCATTGTACTAGAATACGCCCATGACGAAATCGCTGACATATCCGCGCGATCACCAAAACGTCCCCGCCCATCGCCGCTCGCGCCTCGCGCCCGCGTTCGTAACTGCGGCCGTTTCCGCGTCCGTCCTTGCGGATGCTTCCGCACGCACGAAAGCGGGGCGCTAGGCTATGGCGCGCAGGGTTCCCGAGGTTAAGCCCACCTCGCCGGCGGCGGCCATCGTGCTCGTGCTGCTGTTCATTGTCTGCTTCATTATCGGCCTGTGGGTGCTTATGGCGCTCACGCGCATCGTGCTCGGTTAGGGGCAAGGACTATGTGGCAGCGATTCACCCTCTACGACTTGCGCGTTATCGGGCACTACCTGGGAACGCTCCTGTTGTTCTTCGCCGCGCTCATGGCCCTTCCCTTGGCGACGGCGCTGGTCTTTCAGGAATGGGAGCCGGCGGCGCGCTACCTCGCGGCAATCGGCATCACCATGGTCGCGGGCTGCAGTCTGCGCTTTCTGCGCATCGAGCCCGGACGCCTCGATCGCCGCCAGGCGCTGGCGGTGACCGGTTTCGCCTGGGTCGTCCTCGCGCTGTTCGCCTCGTTCCCCTTGTACTTCTCGGGGCATTACATGACCTACCTCGACGCGGTCTTCGACGGCGTCTCCGGCCTGACCACCACGGGCGCCTCGCTCATCGTCGACTTGGATCACCTCTCCTACGCCGACAACATGTTCCGCTTCGCCATGCATGCCCTGGGCGGTCTTGGCCTTATCGTGGTGGCGTTGTCCTTCGGGCTTTTCGGCCGCGGCGGCGGCGCGTCGCTGTTTTCGTCGGAGGGCCGCAGCGAGCACGTGGTGCCCAACGTGGTGCAGACCACCCAGTTCATTGCGCGCATCACCTTGGTCATCGTCTCCATCGCCACGGTGATCATCACGGCGTTGTGCCTGTTCCTGGGCATGGAGCCCACCCGCGCCTTCCTGAACGCGCTGTGGGTTTCCACCTCCGGGTTCGTAACCGGCGGTTTCGCGCCCATGCAGCTTTCCATCATGTACTACCATTCCTTCCCCCTTGAGGCGCTTCTCATGGTGCTGATGATTTTGGGCTCCATCAGCTTCGTCATTCACGCCGAGGTGTGGAAGGGCCGCCCGCTGCCGTTTTTCCGCGACATCGAGACGAAGACGATGGCGCTTTGGATCGGCGTCATGGCCTTCGTCTTCACGGCCACGCTCGCCCTGTCGCCCTTCGATGACATGCTCGCGCTTTTGCGTCGCGGCCTGTTCATGATCATCTCGGCGTTCACCACGACGGGCTTCGAGGTGGTCACCACCAATCAGATCACCACCGCCTTCAGCAACGGCGCCTTCCTCACCTTGGCGTTCATCATGGCCGTCGGCGGTGCCTCCGGCTCCACGGCCGGCGGCATCAAGTTCTCGCGCATGGGCATCATCTTCAAGTCCATTGTGTCGAATGTGAAGGAGACGCTGGCGCCGGACTCGGCTCGCGTCGTCGTTTCCTACAATCACGTGGGCAGGCGCACCTTGACGCCGGAGATCGTGAAAGAGGCCATGACGGTGTTCGTCCTGTACGTGATCACCTACGTTATTGGCGCGCTCGTGGGCATTGCGCATGGGGCCGAGGCTATTCCTGCGATCTTCGAGTCGGTGGCCATGACGTCCAACGGCGGCATCACCACGTCGGTGGCGGGGCCCGGCATGGCGGGAACTCTCGAGCTGTTCTACATCTTCCAGATGTGGGCTGGCCGTTTGGAGTTCATGACGCTGTTCGCCCTTATTGTGGAAGTGGTGGCCTCCCTGGTGCCGCGGCCTCGACCGAAGGAGCGCTCATGAGGCGGCGGGGTATCGCGCTTCTGGCGATCGCGCTCGCGGCGGTTCTGGCCGCGCCGGGCCCTGTGGCTTGGGCGACGGGGGCTGCCAACGGCGCCGCGGCGGCTTCCTCTGATGCCGGCGTGACCAACGAGGATGTGCCGACGGACGACACGGGCGTCGTAGAGGCCGGCGATGGCGCTGGCGGCGAGAACGCTGGAAGCGAAGGCGCGGACGGCGGCACGGTTGAAGGCGAAGGTGCGGGGGGCGACGGTGCTGGCGGCAGCGCGGCCGACGGCGAAAACGGGGCCGGCGGCGAGGGGGACCAGCCCGCCGACAAGCCCGCGCGCCCGAAGCTTCCCGACCCGGTCTTCGGAGAGGGCGTGAACGAGGACAACCTCGTGAACCCCCAGCAGAAGCCCGACAGCTCCTTCATCTACGACACGTCCATCTCTGCCCTGCAGGATGCCGACTCCTACCTGAACGACCAGACCGTGCAGGTGACGGGCGAGGTGATCGGCGACCGCATTCGCGCCGAGTTCGACCCCGGCTACAGCTGGATCGTCCTGCAGGGCTCCGATAGGGTTCATTCCGAAATCCCCGTGTTCGTGGAAACGGAGTCCAC
This sequence comes from uncultured Adlercreutzia sp., assembly GCA_902478715.1. Lineage (GTDB taxonomy): Bacteria > Actinomycetota > Coriobacteriia > Coriobacteriales > Eggerthellaceae > Adlercreutzia. Next base: position 5,173 of record CABSMC010000046.1, on the reverse strand, counting down.
CGAGGTCATCGACACCTACGGCGCCTACGGCCGCAAGGGCACGACGCTGCAGGTGCGCGGCACCTTCCATCTGATCTGCCCGGAGCACGAGGGGCTAACCGACCTGCACGCCGACGCGGTCACCTTCGTGGAAAAGGGGTCGGTCACCGAGCAGCCTTTTGACATCGGCGCGTTTCTGCCGGGGCTTATGCTGGTCGCCATCGGTTTCATCATGCTCATCGTGTTCCACCAGATGAGGGAGGGGCAGCGCTGATGGCTGAGGCGCGCTATCGCGGCGAAGTGGTGAAGCTGGACCGGGGGTACCCGCTCGTGCGTTTGGAAGACGGCGAGCTTCTGCGCTGCGAGCACGCGACGGCCCTGGTGAAGGGGGAGCGCCGACGGGCCGTTATCGGGGATGTCGTGGAAGTGGAGGTGCCCCCGGCTCACGACAAGGGGGTCATCGAGGCCATAGCGCCGCGCACCCGCGAGTTCGTGCGCAAGGATCCCACCGAGCGCGCCGTGCCCCAGGTGCTCGCCGCCAACTTCGAGCGCGTGATTGTGGCCCAACCCGTGGGCGAGGTGAACCTGCGGCGCCTCGAGCGCGAGCTGGTACTGGCCTTCGAGACGGGGGCCGAGGTGACCGTCGTGCTCACCAAGGCCGACCTGGCCGATGACGCCGCCACCCGGGCCACGGTGGAGGCTGTGCGGGCCCTGGCTGCTCCCGCGGCCGATGTGCTCGTCGTGTCCGAGGACGACCCGGCATCGGTGGAAGCCGTGCGCGCGCTTCTGGCGCCGGGCACCACCACGGTGCTCATCGGGCGCTCGGGGGTGGGGAAGTCCAGCCTGGTGAACATGCTGGTGGGTGCCGAGGTCTTAAGCGTCGGCGCAGTTCGTGAGGGGGATGGCAAGGGCCGCCACACCACGGTGAGCCGCGAGATTGTGGAGGTGCCCGGCGCCGGTCGCATCGTGGATATGCCGGGCGTGCGGGGCTTGGGACTGTGGGACGCCGAAGAGGGCATCGGCGCCGCCTTCCCCGATGTGGAGGCGCTGGCCGCGCAGTGCCGCTTCCGCGACTGCACCCACCACGAGGAGCCGGGCTGCGCGGTGCGCGCGGCCGTGGAATCCGGCGAGCTGGCGCCAGAGCGCTACGGGTCCTACCAGGCTCTTCAGCAGGAGATGGCCGCCGTGCGTGACCGCCGCGAAGAGGCACGCCGTATGAACAAGGAAAAGGTGAGCGACACCAAGCGGCGCCGCGCGGGTGCGCCCAAGGGCAAGCGCCGCCGGCGATAGCGAGGCGCCATCGCGACAACGCCCCGTGTAAGCGCAGAATGTCGATGAGGATGCAGGCTCGTTCCATTCATGACATTTTGCCTACCGAGATTGCCGTCGGATGCAGACGCGCTAAAATGATGTGACACTCTTTGACTGAACTCGAAAGGACCTCCATGAATCCCGTCGTCGTCATTCCCACGTTCATCTACCCTCGCCGCCATCGCGGAGGGGCCGATGTGGTGAGCACCTACGACCACCCTACCGCCCCCAACCAAGAAGGGGAGCTCGGCCGCTGCCTGGAGTCGCTGGCGAAGGTGGAGGGCCTGGGACTCGTGGTCATCCTCGTGTCCGCCGACGTGTCGTTGGAAGTGCAGGCGGCCGAGAAGGTGCAGGCCATCGCCAACCGCCATTCGGACGTGACCACGCTCGTCATCGGCGCGGCAGAGCTGGCGCTTATCGAGCAGCGCATGGCCCAGCAGAACATCGAACGCCTTTCCAAGGAAATCGGCCTGCAAGGTTACGGCGCCATCCGGAACTTGGGGTTGCTCGTGGCCAACGTGCTCGGCTTCGATGCCGTGGTGTTTTTGGACGATGACGAGGTGATCGACGATCCGAAATTCCTAGAGAAGGCCATGTACGGCCTCGGGAAGCTCACGCGCCAGGGCGTGCCCATCGTGGCGAAGACGGGGTACTATTTGAACGACCAGGACTCCTACCTCTCGAAATGGGAGGACAAGTGGTACAACCGCTTCTGGCGGCAGGGCCGCGCTTTCAACGAGTGGATCACCAAGGCCATGCGCGGCCCGCGCCTGTCGCGCTCGAACCATGTGTGCGGCGGCTGTTTGGCTATTCACAAGGAGGCGTTCCGGCGCCTCGCCTTCGACCCGTGGATCACCCGTGGCGAGGATTTGGACTACATGCTCGATCTGCGCATGTACGGCTCGGATATCTGGTTCGACAACCAGTGGGTGCTGCGTCACCTGCCCCCGCGCACCGCAAGCGAGGGCACGCGCTTCCGCCAGGACATCTTCCGGTGGCTCTACGAGTACCGCAAGCTGGAATACTCCCGGGCGCTCATCGACCTTCAGCAGGTGAAGCCGGCCTCGCTCGAGCCCTACCCGGGGCCGTTTTTGGAGCCGGGGCTTCTGCGCCGCATTCGGCTCACGGCATGGATGCGCAGCTTCGGACGTCCCGACAAGAAGGCCTACCGCTTGGCCGCCAAGGCCGCCACGGGTGCGGCTTCGGCCTACGCCGAGGCCAACTGCGCGAAGTACTTCGAGTTCCAGTACGTCTGGCCCGAGGCCATGAATCGTTTGGAAAGCGACCAGCTGCTCTCCGAGGCCCTGGTGCGCTCGGCCATGCTGCGCGCCCAGGATGTGGCGGCCGCGGCTCCGGCCCCGGCGGCTGCGGCGGCCGCGAACGTCCCGACGGGCGCCCCGGCTGCTGCGGACGTCGCGGCGGAGGTCGTCGCAGACAAGGCTGCTGGCGCGGCCCGCGCAACCGCCGCGGCCCCCGCGGCCCCCGCCAGCGTCCCGGCGCCCCGATCCGTGCCGCACAGGGATATCGATGCCGGAATGACCACCCAGATCCGTCTGGATATGGAGGACTAGCGTCGTGGAAGCGATGGTTCCGCTGTTCCTCGTTTCGCTGGTCGTCGGTCTTGCGGTCGGCGTTTTGGCAGGACTGCTCGGCATCGGCGGCGGCATGCTGCTCGTGCCGGCGTTCAAGCTCGGCTATGCTATGGACTCGCTCATGTGCACGGCCACCTCGCTGTTCACGATTATCCCGACGTCGGTTTCGGGCGCGATTTCCCATATTCGCAACAAGACGTGCCTGCCGAAGCTCGGTGTGGCGGCCGGTCTTGGGGGCGCCTGCCTGTCGCCTTTAGGGGTGTGGCTCGCCACCCTCTCGCCGGACTGGGCCGTCATGGGAGCGGCAGCGCTCATCATCGCCTACTCTTCCGCTACGATGTTCCGCAAAGCGCTGAAGGCTCCGAAGGTACCCCGGGGCGCCACTGGCGCCGAAGCTGCCGACGCGGCGGCAAAGGAAGCTGCTGCTGAGGACCGTGCCGCCGCCATCGAACGGGCGCATGCGGAGGCCCCGGCCATCGGCTGGCGCGAGGCGGGCATCGGGGCTGCTATCGGACTTTTCGCCGGTCTCGCCTCGGGTTACGTGGGCGTGGGCGGCGGTTTTATCATGGTGCCGCTCATGATGTCCATCCTGCATGTTCCCATGAAGCTCACTTCGGGCACGTCGCTTATCGCCGTCATGATCCTCGCCGTGCCGGGCACGGTGACCCAAGCGCTGCTCGGCAACATCAACTGGATCGCCGGCATCGCCGTGGCCTGCGGCTCCATTCCCGGTGCAACGTTAGGCGCGAAGCTCATTCCGAAGGTGCCCGAGCGTCAGCTGCGCTTCCTGTTTGCCGGCTTCCTCGTGGTGGCCGCCGTCCTGCTCGTCGTGAACCAGCTAGGGGTTTGGGGCTAGGTCGTTTCCCTGGCGTTCCTAAGTTTGTTATACTGGCGTCAATTATGGCGGCGATCAGGGGGTACGATTATGGCGAAGCGCGAATCGGGTACGGTGTCCACGCGGGGCATCGGGGTGCCCAAGTTCAACCAGGAAATGCTCGCGGCCACCATTGCCGCCCTGGCGGGCATCACGCTCGTGTGGACGTTCTCGCAGCCGGAGTTCCCCGTGCCCGTGCTCATAGCGGCCGGCGCCGTGTTCACCGTTTCCATCGTCATGGTCATCCGGCTCATGATGGATCCGGATTCCGTGCGCGCCCTGCAATCCGATGCCATGCTGCAACTGGCCTCGTCCATGATCGACGCTATGGGCGACGGGCTCACCGAGGAGGCCTCCCAAGAGGTGTGCGAGCTTCTGCTTCCGAACACCTCGGCCATCGCGGTCGCCCTCACCAACTGCGAGAGCGTGCTCGGCTATGCCGGCTACCAGGAGGCCCACAACCCGGCGGGCATCGCCATCCGCACGAGCGCCACCCACGAGTGCATTCGCCGGGGGAAGACGCTCGTGCTGCTGACGCCCGAGGAGATTGGGCTGCCGGCGCCTATCGAGCAGAACCGTATCAAGGCTGCCATCGTGGAGCCCCTGTTCGTCGGCGGTCGGGTGGAGGGGACGCTCAAGTTCTACTACCGTGACCCGCGCAAAATCACCGAGACCCAGCGCTCTATCGCCCACGGTTTCGCCCAGCTGCTCGCCACCCAGATGGCCGCCGTGGAAATGGAGACCCAGCGCAAGTTGGCCGCCTCCATGGAGCTGAAGATGCTGCAGACGCAGATCAACCCTCACTTCCTGTTCAACACTATCAACACCATCGCCTCGTTTATCCGCACCGATCCCATGAAGGCCCGCACGCTTCTGCGGGAGTTCGCCGTGTTCTACCGGCGCACCCTGGAGGACTCCACCGAGCGCATCTCGCTGGCTCGCGAGCTCGACCAGGTGCAGCGCTACTTCAACTTCGAGCTGGCCCGCTTCGGCGATGCACGCCTTGCCTTCGAGGTGAACGCGAGCCCCGCGCTGCTGGACATGATGGTGCCGCCATTTCTGGTGCAGCCGCTCGTGGAGAACGCCATCAAGCACGCCATGCCCTCGGAGGGCAAGCTCACCATTACGGTGAGGGCCGACGCCGATGGCGACGACGTGGTCATCGTGGTGAGCGATGATGGCGTGGGCATGACTGAGGAGACTTGCGCGAACATCACGCAGGTGGAGTCGTCCACCGGTCTCGGCATTGCCGTGAAGAACGTGCACGACCGCATGATCGGCTTCTTCGGCCCCGATGCGCAGATGGTGTACACGAGCGTGCTGGGGGAGGGCACCCAGGTGACGCTGCGCTGCCCCGGCTGCGCCAAGGCGCCGGCGTCCGCGGCGGCATCGGCGGAAGCGCTCGCAGCGTCGTTGG
>CABSMC010000045.1 GCA_902478715.1 uncultured Adlercreutzia sp. | reverse complement strand
GCCACGAGCCCCGCTAGAAAGAGGATCGCCAGCGCCGGCCCTAGAAGATCGTAAGCAATGAGCGCGCCGAGAACTCCGAGGACAATCGCACCCAAGATAACCCATCCAAACACGAACATCGCTACCGCGAAGGCGTCGGAATTCATAATCATCTCAATCCTCCCGCCTTTCCCGGCATTCTCTTCGTCGGATCCCGCATGCCGCGCCTTGGACGACCGGACGCCGACATCGCCAGCGCCGATGCCGTGAACGGCTCCATGCATTAGAGGGCTGGACGGATCCGTGAAGCCTCCGCTACCGAAGCCGAAATGAGGATGATCGCCTCCAGGCCCCTGAGATCCTCCGAAACCGGGCAAACCGCCATCAGACACGATCGCTCCTTTCTCCACTGGTGCTTTCTCGCAATACTACCTGAGAACTTTCATCTACGTGTCCTGATTGCGGGACAGATAGACATGTTTCCCGAAATCGCACCACCTCAGCTCTTCCTCTTGCAGAGACCGACGCCGCGCCCAAAACTCTCATCCGAAGCTCGTTAATCCAAGTTCTCCTCACGCACCACGCCACACCAAGGAAGCCGAGGGCTATCCGTCCGCAACATCGTTTGCCGCGACACTTTTTGATCGGAAAAGAACGCGTGATTTTACCGCATGTTCTTGATGCGCTGGACGTGCAAACGGCCTCGCTTTTGGTTGAGGTCGCCATAGGTGGTCACGAGGGTTTCTCCGAGACGATCGAGCTGCTGCTGATCCATGATCGGCGGCAGCTTTTCGCACTCGGCCTCTATCGCATCGACAAACGAGCGAGCACCACGCCCGGATGCATGCGTCATGCAGTAGTTCCCACATTCCGCGACGCTCACGTTGACGTTGTCGACGAACCCCGCCTCATCGGTCTCGAACGAGTCAAGCCGGGCGAATACCAACTGCTCATACACGCTCTCGAAAGGATACTTTGGGCAGATGTCCGCAAAAGCCACGGCATGACGAGAATTCTGAGTTAGGCAGCGGTTTCTTCGGCGCCGTTGATGCCCACAGCCTCAAAAGGCTTGAAAGCCGTCACGCTCACCCCCTTGCGGCTTTTCACTTCCAGCACGAACGCCGCCTGACGCGTTGCCACGATAAGATCCACCTGATCCCAAAGAGCCCGTTCCCCTCGGTTCGACGGTTCGCGCGGGAAGTACAAGTTGGGCAGAAGCTGAGCCTGGTAAAGCGGCGAGGAAACGTCGCGCACCTTCTCGAGCACCTTCTGAAACCCCTCGAACTCGGCCGTCATGCCCGCCACATCGCCATACCCTGCGGGAAGACGCCATGCTCCTGCTGCCGAGTACTCGGGAACGAGCTTGAAAGGATCGATCACTGTGCGCTCGAGCAGAAAGCCGGTGCGCAGGTACCATTCCCCCGTATAGTAGCGCGACAGAGCAAGGGCACCAAGGTCTCGCCAAGAATCTAACTTGTCAGCGCGGATATCGCCCAGCGTCTCTTCAATCGCCCGCAGCTTCCGATCCGCGTAGCGCTTCAGAGGAGCAACCCAGACAAACAGCTTGCCATTGCGCCGTTCCTTCCATTTTTCCGCCTCCTTCTTCTCCAGAAGGAGCCTCGCTTCGATCTCATCGAGCGATTCGCAGATGGCGCGCGCCCGTTCGTCGTAGGCTGTTTCGGACAGAGCAGTTCCGCAGGACGGGCAGAGCCGATTAAGATACGCGCCTCCAATCTCTTCGGGGCTAAAGAGATTGGAGCATTTCGGACACAGGCACCGCACGTCCAATGGCGGTTCTTCCGGAATAACGGGCTCGGGGATTTGCTTGCGAACCGTTCTACCTGCCTTGTTCGTCATTAACCCTCCTGCGATCGTTCGGAAAATGTTCGGTGCAAATCTCCCGCACCGTGCTACAATGCAGGGGAAGGCGGTTGCCGCTGCTACGGCGACCGCTCCACGTTTACCGGTTTAACGTGGTTGGAGGGTCGCCTTTAGCTACTCGGCTGAGGGCGGCTCTTTCCTCTTTCTGAGCAATTCCCTGATCAGCCCTACAATGGCCGTTATCATGGTTGCCAGCTTGGTAATCAGCTCCACTGTTTCCATAGGGTGTTCCCTTCTCGCAGTGGAGCGGCCTTCCGCCTTCCCCCTAACGGATGCATCCCAGCGATGCACCCGTTAGGGGGAGCCGACTCTATGTCAATTCTAACATGGTGCTTTACGGTAAAGCAATATGCCATTTTCAACACTATTTCAAAGGAAACCTCACCTTGAAGCCCCAGGGGGTTGCCTGCTGCGCTATCATTCGATGCGTTCCAGACAACCGCCTTCTGCTCGCAACGCGCTCCTGAGGCGGCTGCCCCAATCCGAGGAAGATCCCGTGACAGACCAATCGACCATCAACGTGAGAATCAGCACAACGCTCAAGAAGCGCGGAGACGACGTGCTCAGCAAGGCGGGCGGCTCCCCTTCTCAGGCAATCCGAGCGCTTTGGGCCGAAATGGCACGCACCCGGGCCGTTCCGGATTTCATATTGCGAGATCTGCGGGAAGGCGCCCAAGACGAGCGCATGCACAAGCATTCCGCTTTGCGAGGCTTGGACAACTTGGCGGGCGCCTCCGCCTCGCGAAGCGATGTCCGTCGCGACGACCTGCCTTCGGCCGCACTTCAAGCAGAGAGCGGGGTGACCTCGTGAGGGTGCTCGTTGACACTGATGTCTGGCTCGACGTAGCGCTAGGGCGCGATGGGCACGACGCCTCCCTTGCCGCGCTTTACGGCTGCATCGACGATGGGATCATCATGACCGCTGCGGCTACCACCTTGAGAGACGCATTCACCATAGCGAGCGCGGCAGATGGCTGCACCATCGCCTACGAGATGCTGGAACGCCTCATGGATCTCGCCGAGATACTTCCCGTCGACAGCATCGTGTGCCGTAGCGCCCTTCAGCTGAGGCTTTCGAGCTACGGCGACAGCATCATCGCCGCCTGCGCCCGCACGGAGAGCATCGACCTCGTCATCACGCGAAACACCGAGCCATTCCTCTCCCTAGGCATTCCCGCAAGCACTCCGGACGAGTTCATCGAAGAGCTGGGGTTCACTGCCATCGAGCTTGGCGCCCTTTAGGGGGAATGCCCTGCCCTAGAAGCGAGCTTGTCTACTCATGCAGCTGGCTTTTGGCCCAGCCTTCGTCGATGGCGGCGTTGCAGCACTCGTCCAAGAAGGCGGCGCACTCCTCGGGGGTCGTCTTGCCCATGAGCAGATCGTGGATGCCCGTATAGAAGATTTCGCGCACTGTTTGGGTGTCGGGGTTGTTGCCCGTGAAATCCCATACGTTGCCGGCATTGGCGCGGAACAGATCGTAGAAGGGGATGTCGGCCCCGTAGCGGTCGGACACGCGCTTGCTCGCCGGTATCGCGCCCGCCGCGTAGTCGAGCCAGTGCCCATCGCCGTACACAAAGGAGAGGAAATCCCTCGCCACCTGCAGCTTCTCGGCATCGCCGTTGTCGAAGATCTGGACCCCCGAGGCGAAGGCGGTGGCGCTGCCGTCGGCATCGGGCCCCGGGAAGTTCACGAGCCCCACCGCATCGCCGTAGCGGGTGATGGAGGCGTTGTTCACCATGTAGATGGCCAGCTGACCCTGGCGGAACAGGCTGGAGCAGTCCTCGATTTCCAAATTCTCCGCGTGCGGCGGGAACCAGCCGCGTCCCACGCCGTCCTGAATCCACCGGAGCGCCGACACACCCTCGGGTGCCGAGAGATTGAAGTGGCCAGCCTCGTCGTAGATGTCGGATCCGGCCGAGCGCAGAAGCGTCACGATGTGGGTGTCGCCTTGGGAACTGCCCGCGTACATCATCATCGGGAAGCTTCCCTCGGGAAGCGAGGCGGAAAGCGCGTCCAAGATGCACGTCCACTCGCTCAGCGACCAGGCGGTGATTTCCCCTTCGGCGATGAACTCCCCAAGCCCCGCGTTGCGGAACATCTCCTTGTTGTAGGCGAGCACGTTCTGGCGCGCCAGATAGGGCATCATATACGCGCGGCCCTCCACCACGCCCATGTTCCACAGATCGTCGAAGAGGTCGTCGCGGATAGCCGGAGTGGCGACATCGTCCAACGGCACGACGCGCCCGGTGCGAATGTAGGTGGAGATGTTGAAGTAGTCGCCGTAAAGCACATCCGCCGCTTTGTCCGTATCGAACGACCCCTCGACAGCCTCGTCGTACTGGTTCTGCTCGAAGACGATGACCTCGACGTCGACGGGGCGCGCATAGGTACGCTGGAACTCGTCGGCCATGCCCTGAATAACCATCTCCACCTGGCTGATGGAGTCGTCGAAGACGACATCGTGGCCCGTGCGGGGCACCTTGATCACCAGACGAACGGGCGCGGCGCCCGTGAAAGGCAGGCCGCTGCAGCCGGCAAGGGGCAGCGCCGCGGCTGTCGCGAGCATGGCCGCCCCCGTGCAGAAGGCGCGGCGGGTCATACCAATCATGAGGCGCGACCTTTCCGAACGGCCTCAAGCTTTTGCAGCATGACCGTCACGTTCAAAGGCTTGCTGAGGAAGTCGTCCATGCCCGATGCCAGAGCGCGATTGCGATCTTCGGCGAACGTGGAGGCCGTGCAGGCGAAGATGCGCACCGTCTTGGCATCGGCTCGCTTCAGATCGCGGATCGCGCGAGAGGCCTCGTAGCCGTCCATGACCGGCATCTGGGCGTCCATGAGGATGGCCGCGAAATGCCCCACCGGCGATTCGGAGAACAGGCGCACGGCCTCCTCGCCGTTTTCGGCCACGGTGATGGAGAAGCCCTCCTCGGTGAGGATGGACGAGATGATGTCGGCGTTCAGCTCGTTGTCCTCGGCCACGAGGATCTCGACGGGCGCCCGAGCGGCTTCGGCACCAGACGGCGAGGAGACGGCCCGAACGGCTCCGGGGGGCCCGGGGGCTTCGACGGTTTCGGCGGTTTCGGCGACTTCGGCCTCCACCTTTTCCGCGCGTTCTGCGCCTCCCACGCCTTCCGCGCTTTCTACGCTCGACGAAATCAACGAGGGCGCCTGGGCAGGCGTCAGCTCATCACCATTCGCGACAGTAGGAAGCGTCACGATGACAGTGAAGCAGGAACCACACCCCGGCTCGCTTTCCACCGTGATGGAGCCGCCCATCTGCGTCATGAGCAGGTAGCTGATGGACATGCCCAGCCCCGTGCCCTTCTGGGAATCGCTGTTGCGGTTACGCTCTTGCGTGAAGGCGTCGAAGACGTGCTCGGCGAACTCCTTGGTCATGCCGCAGCCGGTATCGGCGATCGACACCGTGAGCACGGCCTCATTCCCCGACGCGTACACCGCCTCGTGCACCTTCATGGTGATGCGGCCGCCCTCGGGCGTGAACTTCACCGCATTCGACAGGATGTTCATGAGAACCTGCGACAGGCGCACCTCGTCGCCTCGAAGCCACGGGTGCTCGACCGTGCGCGACAGCTCGAAGCGGATCCCGCGGTCGGCCATGGGCCCGCGCTGCATCTCGCAGACATTGTCGACCAGCGCGTTCACGTCGAAAGGCTCGCTCGTCAAATCAACCTTGCCGGCCTGCAGCTTCGACATGTCCAGGATGTCGTTCACGAGCGATAACAGGTACTGGGCGGCCTTGCCGAGCCGATTCACGTAGTCGCGCATGGCGGTGGCGTCGTCCACGTGCCGCTCCATCAGATGGTTCAGGCCGATGATGCCGTTTAAGGGCGTGCGGATCTCATGGCTCATGTTCGAAAGGAACTCCGTGCGCGCGACGGCCTCGGCCCGAGCCTGGATCGACTGCCTCATGAACCGGTAGATGACCGCCAGCATGATGGAGATGACCGCCACCATGGCCCCGAGCATGCCCACCGTCATGGCGATAAAGGGGGCGAAGCGCTGGCTGAACACCTCCGTCGGAACCGTCATGATGAACGACCACTCGGTACCTGCGACCGGCGCGAAGGACATGACGAGATCCTCGCCGGCGCTCGTCGTGCAATTGATGACAAAGCTCTCGCCCGCGGCGATGTTGCGGCGGATGTCCTCCACCGTGACGCCGTCGTCGATGCGCCCGGCCTCGAGCGTGTCGTAGAAGTTGTCGCGCCCGGCGAGGTCGGTGGCAGGGCTGGCGCTCACGATGTAATAGCCCCGCGCGTTCACGACCGAGGAGACGCCCTGGCCGTCGAAGCTCTCGATGACCAGCTGGCTGGAGATAGTGGACAAGTCGCTGCGGGCGAGCATGGCCACGAAGGTTCGCCCGCCGATTTCCGTATCGGGCAGGCGGATGCCGAAAATGAGGGACTCCTTGGTAGTTTCCAGCCGGCCGTTCTCGTCGTCGTAGAGCATGGCGAAGTGCTCCCGCCCGTCTTCCATGAGCTCGTCGTAGGCGTGCTCGTCGGCACCGAGGCGCACGTACGAGCTGCTGTAGAGCGTGCCGTCGGCTTCCATGAGATAGACCGCGTTGAACATGGCCGACGAGGCCGCCTCCAGGTTCAGCTGCTCCTGAGCCTCGTGCACCGTCTGCACGTCGTAGACCTCGAGGCGGTCGGCCACCGAGCCCAGGCGCGCGTAGCAATTGTTCAGCGTGCCCTCGATGGTCTCCACGTCGTGGCGGGATATCTCGTCCACGGAGGTCATGAGGTTGCCGGCGACCGTCGCGGAGAGTTGGGCCAGGTAGACGCAGACCGCGACGACGATGACGACCGCCGCGGCCGATACGATGGCGATGTACTTTCTGCGCTCCAAAAGCCGTCCTTGTGCATGCTTGTTATTCCTGCGTCAGTTTATCACTGAAAACAAGCGGTCACGAGAACGTAACTCGACGGTGAACTTGAAAGGGCCCGCAACCCAACCGTAGGGGGGCGACCTCGGTCGCCCCTCTCAGGCGAGATTAACGTGCTTGACGAGGGCGAACCGAGGTTCGCCCCTACGAGAAGGAGCTTTCGAGCTCCTTGATGGCGGCGTAGAAGCGCTCGTTTTGCGGCGTGGGGATGCCGTGGGCCGCGCCCAGGCGGTTGATGGTGCCCGAGAAGAGCTCCACCTCGGTGGGACGGCGCGCCAGCACGTCCTGGCGCAGGCTCGGCAGACCCTCCGGGTTCAAGTGGTCGATGATATCGAGCCAGTAGGCCACGTCCTCTTCGGTGAGACCCACGCCTTCCGCCCGGCCCACCGCCGCCACCTCGCGCATGGCGGCGATCATGGCCTCGCGCGCCTCGCCGGGTGCGTGGATGCCGCTGAAGCAGCAGTCGTAGACGGCACAGGCCTGGTTCACCCCCACGTTGCAGATGAGCTTGCCCCACAGCTGGTGCCGGATGTCATCCGGTGTGATGAAGGGCTGGTCGATGGCGGTGAGCCACTCCGTGACGCGCTCGAGGTTCGCCCGCTGGGCCGCGTCCTCGGCATCGTGGACGCCCAGGGCCATCACGCCCACGCAGCCGGCGGTCACCGTGGCGCCCTCCTTGCGGGAGTCCATCTGCTGGGCGACGCACAAAAGGACGCGATCCCACCCGAAGCGCTCGGCGAGAACTTCCTCGCTCGTGACGCCGTTGAGCACCGAGATGATGGCGGTATCGGGGCCGATAAGCGGAGCCGACTGCTCGATGGCCTCGGGCAGCGCGCCGTACTTCACGGCGTACAGCACGGCGTCGAAGGGTTCCTCCGCGGCGCGCTCGGCAGCCTCATCGTAGGTCAGATAGGTGACGCGGATGTGCTCGCCGTTGAACGTGACGGCCTCGGCGCGGTAGCGCTCGGTGCGGGCCGTATCGGCGACCACGAAAACGCGCTCGGGCCCCATGGCGGCCCCGAAGCAGCCGGCATACATGGCCCCCAGCGACCCGAACCCGACAATGGCGACATTTTCAATAGGCTTCATAGGAGCCTCCTTGCTATTCAACGATGGCAATGCAGGGAGGAGACGCGCGGCGTTCCAACCGAGCGAGTTCCGCAGACGGTATCGAAGGCACAACGTTTCAGGGATGCGGCCACCATGGGGCCTTCGATACCGTCGAGGACTGTCTGAGCGAATTGGAATGCTGCGCGGCTCTTCCCGGACGAATTCGTAAAAGCCGCTACTGCATATCTTCCAAACGTCCGTGCTTCTCGTAGCGGGTGACGCGGGCGATGCGGTTGTCGTCATCCACGAACACCACGCGCGGGGCGTTGTCGGGATCGGCGAACTCCTCGGGAGTCATCTGCGCGTAGCACATGATGATGACCTTGTGCCCCGGCTCCACGCAGTGGGCCGCCGCGCCGTTCACGCAGATCATGCCGCTTCCCGGCTCGCCGGCGATGACGTAGGTCTCGAAGCGGTTGCCGTTGTCGATATCGACGACCTGCACCTTCTCGTACTCCAAGATGCCCGCCGCGCGGGCAAGCTCGGTGTCCACAGTGATGGAGCCGACGTAGTCGAGCTCGGCCTGCACCACCCGGGCGCGGTGGATCTTCCCCTTCAGGACGTTCAGCAGCATGGGCTACTCCCCTTCCTCGTACAGGAAGTTGTCGATGAGACGCGTGCTCCCGATGTAGACGGCCATGGCCACGAGCGCCGCCTCTCCGATGGCGTCGGTCGGCTGCATGGTCACACCGTCGACGACTTCCACGTAATCGATGCGCGCGAGCGGCTCGGCCTCGATGATGCCACCCATGAGCGCCTTGAGCGCCGCGGCGTCGCGCTCCCCCGCCTCCACGGCCGCCTTCCCGGCGAAGATGGCCCGCGACAGCACGAGGGCCGCCTGGCGCTCCTCCTCGCTCAGGTAGGCGTTGCGCGAGCTTTTGGCCAGACCGTCGGCCTCGCGCACGATGGGACAGCCGACGACGGTCACGTTCATGTTCAAGTCGGCCACCATGCGCTTGATGATGGCGAGCTGCTGGGCGTCCTTCTGCCCGAAGAAGGCGCGATGCGGCTGCACGATGTTGAAGAGCTTCGTGACCACCGTGCACACGCCGCGGAAGTGCCCCGGGCGCGAGGCGCCGCACAGCGAGTCGGTGAGCGTTTCCATGACCACGAAGGTGTTGTGGGCCGGGGCGTACATGTCGTCCACTTCCGGGTGGAAGACGACGTCGACGCCGTGGCGCTCGCAGATGCGCGCATCGCGCTCGAGGTCGCGCGGATAGGCCTCGTAGTCCTCGCCCGGCCCGAACTGGATGGGGTTGACGAATACCGAGACGACGACGCGGTCGCTCGCCGCGCGGGCGGCGTCCATGAGGCTCTCGTGGCCCTCGTGCAGCGACCCCATGGTGGGCACGAGCCCGATGGAGAGCCCCTCGGCCTTCCAGGCGGCCGCCCGGGCCTTCATGTCCGCAACGGTGCGAATGATCTCCATGGCCGGCCTCCTAGAGGTTTTCCAGCACGCCCGCAGGGGCGGCGTAGGTGTGCTCGGCGGCGGGGAACGAGCCGTCCTTCACGGCGGCATCGTAGGCGCGGTAGGCCTCGAGCATGACGTCGCCCACCTCGGCGAAGCGGCGCACGAACTTCGGCGTGAAGTCGTGGAACATGCCGAGCATGTCCTGGTTCACGAGCACCTGGCCGTCGCAGCCCGCGCCGGCGCCGATGCCGATGGTGGGGATGGTCAGCTCCGCCGACACGCGCTCGGCAAGCTCGGCGGGGATGGCCTCGAGGACCACGGCGAAGGCGCCGGCCTCCTCCACCGCGTGGGCGTCTTCCAGCAGCTTGCGGGCCGAATCGGCCGTCTTGCCCTGCACCTTGAAGCCGCCCAGCGCGTTGATGCCCTGGGGCGTGAGCCCGATATGGGCGCACACGGGGATCTGGCAGTCGACGATGGCACGGATGCGGTCCGCCACCTCCACACCGCCTTCCAGCTTCACGGCGTTGGCGCGCGCCTCCTTCATGAGGCGGCCGGCGTTCACCACCGCGTCGTAGACGCTGGACTGGTAGGACATGAAGGGCATATCGACGACGACGAGTGCGTTCTTCGTGCCGCGGGCCACAGCGGCCCCGTGGTGGATCATGTCCTCCATCGTCACCGATACGGTGTCGCCCAGACCGAGCATGACGTTGCCGAGCGAGTCGCCGACGAGGATGGAATCAATGCCGGACTCGTCCACGAGCCGTGCCGTGGTGTAGTCGTAGGCGGTGATCATCGAGATCTTCTTGCCCTCGGCCTTCATTTTGAGAAACGTCGATACGGTAACACTCATGGTTACTTCCTTTCGATCCTGTCGCCCCGAGCCTTCCCGGGTGCAACGGTATCCTTCACTGGCGCGTATTATAAGCGCTGACGCCGACGCGGCATCCCGAAATGTTGGTGATTTCGATCAGATTTGCCGATACTGCCATTCTTGCGATCTATAAGGGAGCCGGCCGCGAACTGTGTTCCGGCAAGGGGGCCGGCATCGGTGCGCGTCGCAGATCGCGCCGGGACGCGAGCCGGCTCAGGCGCTCGCAGACGCCGGAACATAGGCCAAACCAAGCCCTCGCCGGCGCCCGAGCTAGGACGCGAGCTCCTTGAGGCGCGCCACTTCCTCTTCCGCGAGCGGGCGCGAGGCGCCCCGGGGCAGATCCCCCAGGACGAGCGGGCCGAAGGCCTCGCGGTGCAGGGCGATCACCGGATGCCCCACGGCTTCCAGCATGCGACGCACTTGGCGGTTGCGGCCCTCGCGCAGGCGCACTTCCACGTAAGATCCCCTGGCGGCCAGCGCGTCGCGGCCGCGCTTGCCCCCGTGGCGCTGGCGGTAGCCGCTGGCTCCGGCCCCCTCGCCGATAAGCTGCGCGGCCCGGCAGGCGTCGGCGCCCTCGAGCACGCGCACGGCCGCCGGCAGCGTGGGGCCGTCATCCAGCAGAACCCCTTGGCGCAAGCGACGCACGTCATCTTTGTCGAGCGCCCCTTCCACCAGGGCCAGATACGTCTTCTCCACGTGGCGTCGCGGGTGCAGAAGCCCATGGCCCAGCTGTCCGTCGTCGGTGAACAGCAGAAGCCCCGTAGTGTCGGTGTCCAGCCGCCCCACGGGGAAAAGCCCCGGATGGGCGAGCAGCTCGTCGGCCATGAGCGCAGCCACGGTGGGGCGCCCCTGGGGATCGCTCATGGTGGTCACGTAGCCGGCGGGCTTGTGCAGCAGGAACGTGGCGTTCTCCTCGGGCAGCGCGACGGGCGCGCCATCCACGGCCACCATGTCCGCAGCAGGATCAACCTTCACGCCCATCTCGGTCACCCGCGCGCCGTTCACGGTCACGCGACCAGCCGCGATCAGTTCCTCGGCATGGCGCCGCGAGGCCACCCCGGCCCGGGCCAGAAACTTCTGCAACCTCATTTCGGCCATGGCGGGGGACCTACTCGTCGTCGGTCTCGAAGACGAGGGAGTCGAAGTCGACCTTGTCGACGACGCCTAGCGTGGATGCGATGGCGCGAGCGAACATGGCATCGGCGTCTGCGGTGCCGAGCGCGTCGGCGGCAGCGCCGGGCACGGCGATACGGGCAGCTCCAGTATCCGCGCCACCCCCAGCAGCCTCGGCAGCCTCGTCGTCCTCAATCTTCGCTCGACCAGCTGCTATCGCTGCCGCTTCCTCCCCGCGCTCCCCCTCCAGGGCGTCCGCGAGCACCTCGGCCGCCGCATCCGTGCCCTGGGCCAGCTCCTCGTCAGATAGCATGGCCTCGCCGTCGTCGGCCTCGAAGTCCTCCCCCATGAGCGCGCGGGCCATGGTGCGGGCCTGCTCGTCGGAGACAACCGCGTCCTTGCGCGTGGCCGACAACCGCTCCGTGATGAGCCGACGCGTCTCCGCATCGGGCGCGAAATCGGCCAAATCGGGCAGGTCGGCAGGGCTGCGCAGACCGAACTTCTCCAGAAAGCCCCGAGTCGTGCCGTAGAGCACCGGGTTGCCCGGCGCGTCTTCTGTACCCACCTCGCGCACGAGCCCCTTCTCCACCAGCGAGTTGATGGAGCTGTCGGAGTTCACGCCGCGCACCGAGGCCACCCCGGCACGGGTCACCGGCTGAGTATAGGCCACGATGGCCAGCGTCTCCATGGCCGCCGCGGAAAGCTTGCGCGTATCCCAGGACAGCACGTACTTCTCGATGAGCTCGTGGTAGGCCGGATGCGTGAACAAACGCCAGCCGCCGGCCACTTCGCGCAGCTGGATGCCGGAGCCGCGGGCCTCCAGATCATCCCGCAGCCGCACGAGCGCCGCCTCCACCGCGCCCACCTCGCACTCGAGCATCTCGGCAAGCGCGATGGTACCCACGGGCTCATCGGTCACGAAGAGCATCGCCTCCAGGGCGCCCGCCAGCTGGTCTTCCTGCAATCCTTGAAACATGTGCCTCTACTCCTCCCCCACCGACGTGAGGGCGTCGTCGCCTTCCAAACGCAAATCGCCCGAACCCTCGATGTAGTCGATCGCGATATCGCCGAACAGCTCGTCCTGCTCGAGCCTCACCATGACGCGCTTGTACAGCTCGAGGATGGCCAGAAACGTCACTACCGCCACATCCTTGGGGGTGCCCGGGCCCACAAGCTGCGAGAAACGCAGGTGCTTGGCCGTGCGAATGCGCTGATGAATGGCGCGCACGTGCACCTCCACGGGAATGGGCTTGGCGGCAATGTGCTCGCTTTCCAGCAGGAACACCTCACGGCGCGCAAGGGCCGCGGCCGCCTGATAGGCCAGCGCGTCCAGCGACACCCCTTCCAGGAAGTCGGGCATGAGGCCGAGGAAGTCGGCATCGGGGCCGAAGGGGCGCGTGTGCATGCGACCCTCGGCGATGAAGCGGTTGTGGAGCACCGCGGCGGCGTTCTTGAACTTCTTGTATTCCATGAGGCGCTCGACCAGCATATCGCGGGCCTCGGAGGGCGCGAGCTCCGCCAAGTCGTCGTCAAGCTCGTCGCGCTCGCGCGGGATGAGGCTTTGGGCCTTGATCTCGAGCAGCGTAGAGGCCACCAGCAAAAAGTCGCTCGCCACGTCCAGATCGAGGGTCTCCATGCGCGACACCTCGGCGAGGTACTGATCGGCGATCTCGGTGATGGAGATGGCGCCGATATCCACCTTCTGGCGGCTCACGAGGTAAAGCAGCAGGTCGAAGGGGCCCTCGAAGCTGTCGATGCGGACTTTGTAGGACATGGGCGGCGCCGTCTCTTAGGAGAAAAACGGCGGGAACATGAAATCGAACAGATTGCCGGCCGTGACCCCCAGATACCACGAGAACGGGTTGAAGTTGAACACGTAGGGCAGCACCACGATGGCGATCATGAACACGGGGAAGGCGTACTGCTGGATCTGGTAGTACTTCGGCAGGTACTTCGGCGGCAACAGGATGGCGAAGATGGATGAGCCGTCCAAAGGAGGGATGGGCAGCAGGTTGAAGAACATAAGGTACAGGTTGATGAGCGCGAACGTGGGCAGGAACATCACGTAGAAGTAAGCGAACAGCTCGTTGTTGGCGAAGGCGGGGTTGGCGACGAGCCCCGAGCAGCCCCAGGCCACCGCTGCGGCGAGCGCGGCCATGGCGAGGTTGGCGGAAGGCCCGGCCAAACCCACAATGACATCGTCGCGGCGCGGATCCTTGAAGTAGCGCGGATTGTAGGGCACCGGCTTCGCGTAGCCGAACACCGGCCAGCCCATGACCATGAGCAGAAGCGGCAGAATGACCGTGCCGAAGGGGTCGATGTGCTTGAGCGGGTTCAGCGAAAGGCGTCCGGAGCGCTTAGCCGTGGGATCGCCCAGCTTGTAGGCCGCATAGCCATGGGCCACCTCGTGAAGCACGAGAGCCGGGATGAAGCTCAGCACCGAGCAGATGATGTAGGGAAGGTTAACCATAGCGCATAAGTGTAGCGCACCGCGCGCCCTCATCATCGCGCCGCCTTCCAAACCCACAGAAACCGCCGATGAACGACAGCGGGCCCCGCGACGGAGGGAGGGAGGCGTCGCGGGGCTCAAAAGAGGAGGGGCGCAGGGATCTTAGGCGGCAGCGGCGGCCGAGGCGCCGGCGATGCGGCCGAACACGATCAGATCGGTGTAGGAGTTGCCGCCCAGGCGGTTGGCCCCCTGCACGCCGCCGGTCACCTCGCCGGCGGCGAACAGGCCGGGGATGACCTCGCCCGCAGCGGTGAGCACCTGCGCCTCGGGGCTGATGCACACGCCGCCCATGGTGTAGTGGATGGTCGGGATGCGCTTGGAGGCGTAGAAGGAGGGATCGGACACCGCATCGCCCAAAAGCTCCTTGCCGGGCGCGATCTGCGTGTCCTTGCCGGCGGCCACGCAGGCGTTGTAGCCCTCGATGGTCTCGGCGAGCGTCGAGGGATCCACGCCGATCTGAGTCGCCAAGTCCTCGATGGTGTCGGCCTTGAAGCTGTGGCCCTTCGCCACCAAGTCGGCGATCTCCTCCAAGCGGTCGTCCTTGATGTTCGTGGAATCCACCAGAAGCCACATCTCGTCGTTCGGCTGCTCCAGGATGGCGTCGGCGATGGTGTCGCGGCGCTCGTCCTCGCGGACGAAGCGGACGGCATCGTCGTTGACCATCACGTAGTCTTCCACGCCCAGCCAGTTGCCCACGAAGGTGGCCACGCCGCCGTTCTGCGGGTCGCCCAAGGGGTGAATCTGCACGAGCTCCATGTTGCGCAGCCCCGCGCCGGCGGCCTCGGCCAAAGCCAGGCCGTCGCCGGTGGAGGAGCACACGTTAGAGGAGGGCATCGATTCGGTCACGCGCTTGTCGTACTGCATGGCGAGCTCCGCGTTGCGGGAATAGCCGCCCGTGGCGAGCACCACGGACTTTCCGCGCACTTCCACGGCCTCGCCGGAGGACGGACGGGTGCCGCGCACGCCTACGACCGCGCCGCCTTCCACGATGAGCTCTTCGATCTTCGCATCGGTGTACAGGGTGAAGTTGCCCGTGGCCTGGGCGGCGTCCATCAGGCAGGAGACGTAGTAGCTGCCGCCCTGCTCGCCCTTGCGCTCGACCTCGACCGCGTGCCCGCGCTGCCACAGGCCGCCGATGGCCGTGAAGACCTCCTTCTCGTAGATAAGGCCGTGGTCTTCCATCCAGTGCACGGCGTCCAGCGCGTTGTCGGCGAGGATGCGCACGAGGGCCGGGTCGCCCGCCGAGTCGCCGCCCTCGAAGGTCTGGGTGTAGTAGAAGTCCGGCGAGTCCTCGATGCCCATGGGCTCCTGGCGCTCCGGATCCGGCGCATTCAACGTGCCCTCGCCGGCGTTGGTGTTGCCGCCGTAGATGTCCATCTTCTCAAGCATGACGACGGACTTGCCCGCCTCGGCGGCCGTCACGGCGGCGGCCAGCGCCGCGCCGCCGGAGCCGATGACGACCACGTCGGCCTCATCGCTTATCGGCTCGGCAGCGTTCACGGAGGCGTCGCCCTTCATGATGGCGCGCATGTCGGCGCCAGCGGCCTCGGCGCACTCGGCCACGGCCGTGGCGAAGGCCATGGAGGTGAGGGTGGCGCCGGTCACGGTATCGACGGAGAGCTTCTGGGTGTCCAGGTAGTTGTCGGTCAGAAGGCGCACGGCGGCATCGCCGATGTTGCGGCTCTCCATGTGGTCGGCCTCGATGGAGGCGATGCGGTCGGCCTCGAAGGTCACCGACACTTTGATCTCGCCGTTGCGGCCCTGAGCGGTCGCCTCGTAGGTGCCGGGAGTGAAGGCCGGCGCGGCATCGCCCGTGGAGGCCGCCGGGGTCTTCGGCGCGCAACCGGAAAGACCGAGCGCAGCGAGCGCCATGGTGGCGAGGCTGCCGCTGATGAACTGGCGGCGGTTCAGCTGGAACTTCTCCGCGATGTTGCGATGGATACGGGCGAGGGCGCGCTGACGAAGCGTGAAGGCCTCGATCTCGTTGGGGTTCTGAATCATAGTGCTCATGGTGTCCTCCTCGGGTCTCCCTATGTCCTTGGGCGGTTGAGCCGTCTGCTCGCCGCCGATGAGGCCATCCTAGGGCCCGGCCCGGCGGGCGGACTAGTACACGAACGGTGTGTTTTCGCGGAGAACCCCTATGACACGAAGGGGGTGATACGGACGTTTCCCCAGGTCATTGAGAATACGGGCAAAACCTGAAAGCGTTGCCGAAGAAAAAGGCCGCACCGTGGCGGCCGGGGGGGACGATGCGGGGCGGCATCTCAGTCGCCAAGACCGAGCAAGTCGAGCACCTCTTGCTTGGAGTGAACGCCGAGCTTCTGGTAGATGTGCTTCGAATGGGATCGCACGGTGTTCTCGGAAATGAACAGCGTCTCGGCGATATAAGATTTGGAGCGGCCCTTCACGAGCATCTGGAGCACCTCCACCTCGCGCACCGTGAGGCCGCACTCGGCACCGAGGCGCTCGCAGCCCGCATCCAGACTTTCGAAGACCGCAGGCACCGGAGCGGCGACATCCAAATCGGCGAAGATGCGCCGCTGCGAGAAGGCGCTGTCGTTCAAGGCCAGCACCACCGTCACCGTGACGACATAGGCCAGCATCGCCACGGCGATCGCGGGAGATTCCAACTGCCCGAGGAGCACGCCCGCCGTCTCGCCCAGGGCCAAGGGTAGCGAGTAGGCGAGCCATCCCGAGGCGAAGATCACGAGGGGCGAGGCCGTGGAATGGTGGGCCACATCGGCGAGCATGGCCCACAGCAGCATGACCACGAGGGTTTGGGCGATACCGGCGCCGAGAAGCAACCATGGCACGGCCGCGGGGCCGGCCACGGGCAGAAAGAACAGTGCCGCCGCCGTGAACAGCAGCACGGCGCGCCACAGCCCCGAGAAGTTAATGAGCCGCCCGCGCACGAGCACCCACCACAGCATGGCTGCAGCAAGAACGATCTCGACGCCGTGGTGCACAACGGTGAGCGCCACGAAGGGCACGGGGTCGGATTGCACGGGGACACCCTTCACGGCCCCGATGGCAAAACTGTAGACGGCCACGCCGAAGAGAATCTTCCAGGGAATCGCCGTGGGATTCACCTCGTGGAACATGCGCGGCGGGCGCCCTGCGGGCACAGGGCGGGCATCGGCGCGGCGCGCGAGAGCCACCGAGACGGCCGGAAGCAGCGCCAGCACGATGGCCGCAGCGGGAGCCGGCAGCATATCGAGGGGCACCTTCAACGCGGAGCCTGCAGCCATGGCGATGAACACGCAGGCGATGACATCTTTGGCTCCCAAGCTGGCGAAGAACGGCGCCCATTGCAGATAGAGCCACGCGACGCCCGCGCCCGCGAGCGCGGCGGCGACCGCATAAAAGATCGAAGCTGAGGGTGATGCTGGGAGCAGCGGCACCACCAAAGCGACGCTGGCAAGCCCCTGCACAACGGCCAAGGGCCACGCGAGGCGCCGGAGACTCGGCACGCACCCCCTCAGCACCAGCATCATAACGACGGCCATCGTCGCCGAAAGGGCCAAATACAAAGGCACGCCCAACGCGACCTCGCCGAGGGCCCCGTCGCTGCGATGGGCGATGCAGTAGATCCATATCTGTGGGACGCAGACACCGATATAGGAGATGTCGAAATTGCGCAGCACGGCCGGCCGGCGCTCCTTACCAGCCGCCGCACTGTCCGTCGCGCGGTCCTTCGGCGACCCCTGTTCTCCGATGCCCACATTCCCTCCTTGCGCTACGTCATCTGCGCCATTATACCGACTTGGCTCCCATCTGGGCAAATAGGAGAAAGCGCTAGTCGAGTACCAGCTGCTGGATGTAGACGTCATTGCGCAGATCCTTGGCGTGGGCGGCGTCGATGGCGCCGTCGGCGACCATGGCCTTGATGAGCTGCAGTTCGCGGACGAGAGCTTGGGCCTGCACGTCCTCCACCGCGTCATGGGTCTCGCGCATCTGGTGGAACTGGTCGGACAGACTGGGGGCAGCCGAGGAACGTGAGCTCGGGCGATCGTCTGGGCCCTCCTCCATGTCGTCCTCGCTCTCGTCCCACCGCGCCGCCCTGCGAGCGATGCCGTCCAGCTGGTCGTACAAGCCGCGCACCCGAGCGACCTCCGCACGGGCCCGGGCCGCCGCCGCGGGCGATGCCGCAGGCGCGAGATCTTCCAACATCTCGGCGTAACGGTGCATGACGATGACCGTGGCCGGCTCGTCAACGGCGTCGACGGCAGCGCCCTTCACCGCCCCGGTGAGATGCGCGTCGGCCTCGATGGAGGCCATCACACCCAGGGTGAGGTCGATCTCGGCGTCCACCCGATCGCGGGTGCGCTTCGCCGAACGCTTCGAGGGCGTAAGCGCCGGCACCGCGAAATCGGCCAGCACCAGGGTCAGCACGATCATGCCCGAGGCGATAGAGACGAGCGTGGCCCGGCCCGCAGCAGAAAGCGCCGCACTCGCCGTCAGCGTCAACATGAGGGAGAGCGTGATGCCTCCCTTGGCGCCGGCCAGTGCCATGGCGAGCGTGCCGCGCAGAGCCTCGGGCGCAAAGCAGCTGCGGACGCCGTCGCCCCGAGCGGCCGCAGCCCTCACGTCCATGGCGAGCAGCCACGCGAAGCGCACCCCTTCCAGCACGAGAGTCAGCACCACCACGACGCCCAGCAGCGTCGCCGGATCGCCCAAGCTCCCCTCGGCCGCCGGTTCCAGAAGGCGCGGCAGCTGCATGCCCAGCACGACGAAGATGATCCCGTTCAGCACGAACTCCAAGGTCGTCCACACGCTTTGGGCCTGCAGCTTGGTGCGGGCCGTGGCAGCCGTGTGGCGCTGGGGCAGTAGGGACAGCATAAGCCCCGAGGCCACCACGGCGATGACCGCGCCGATGTGCAGCGATTTCGCCGCCAGATAGATGACGAAGGGCAAAAGCAGCTCCAGCATCACGTGGAGCGTGGGGTTGTCGAGTCCCGTGCGCCGCAGCACCTGCAGAAGGCCCCAAGCAAGAAGCCCCATGACAAGACCGCCGAAGAAGCCGCCGAACAGATCGAGGGCGAACTCCTCACCCGCATGCAGAAGCGAGAAGGAACCCGTGGCCAGAATCGTCAGACAGCATTGGAACACCACGGTGCCCGTCACATCGTTGAACAGGGCCTCGCCCTTGAGCAGCGCCTCATGGCGGCGGCCGAAACGGCGGTCGTGGGTCAGCGCCGTGACGGCCACGGATACCAGCACGGACTCCCAGCTGAGAGAGCGCTGCAGCCGGGCCACGATCACCGCGCCGGTAGCGCCGGAGACGACGC
>CABSMC010000044.1 GCA_902478715.1 uncultured Adlercreutzia sp. | reverse complement strand
CCGCAATCGAGCGCTACAACGAGATGTGCGCCGCCGGTCATGACGCCGACTTCGGCAAGGACCCGCGCCGCCTGTTCCCTGTGAGCGAACCGCCCTTCTACGCCTATCCGTTCGGCAGCGCGGGCATGCTCGTGCTCATGGGCGGCCTCGAAGTGAACAAGAAGCTGCAGCCCCTGAACGCCGAGGGCGCCCCCATCGAGGGCCTTTACGCCACCGGCAACGTCCAGGGCGGCCGCTACCTCGTGGAGTACCCCGTGACCGTGGCCGGCATCTCCCTGGGCACCGCCCTCACCTTCGGTCGTCTGGCCGGCATGAACGCCACCGGCGCCGACATCGAGGCGACGACCCGGGCCTAGGCCATCCCGCCGCGGGTTGAGAGTGCGCGATCGTTCTCAGCCCTCCTCAACCGCGCCATTCCCGCAAGCGCCCGCTGCTCCTCCCGCAGCGGGCGCCACCTGTTACAATGGGCTCATAAGAGTTTATCCGCGCTGTCGCGGAGAAACCATTAGAGCCCAACGGGCGCGGATTGCGGAAACGTGAAGAGGGTCCATGCAAGGAGAGACTATCGTATTCTCGCGGCAGATGATGACAGTCATCATCGAGCACGTGCGTCTTGCAAACAGAATCATCAAGGAATCCTCGGGGCTTTCCTACAACGAGTTCACGCTTCTCTATCTCCTCCTGGATTCCTCCGAGCCTCTTTCGGCCGAAACACTTGCCGATTTTCTCATGATTCGCAAGGAAACCGCCACGGATCTGCTCTTGCGCATGGAGGACAGGCACCTTATCGTGAAAATGCCTGATGACGCAGATCGGCGTGTCATGCACTGCGTCTTGAGCCGCGAAGGACGCAGCCTCACCGCTCGCTCTTTCGCTGAAGTCGAGTCTGCACTCAGCGAGGCGTTTCTCCATTCCATGGATGACGCGCGACGGCACCTACTTATCTGGAACGAGATGTTTCACACTTGCAATTTCCTACGCTCCCATCCCCTGTCTCTCACTCCCAGTCCCGCATCGTCAGAGCGCCTGTTCGGACCCGATTATTTCGTCTACTGGAAGGCAATGGTCGACTTGTGGAGCAGGGAGGCGCACGAAAGCGGAGGGCTCTCGCTCGCTGAATATCGCGTCCTCGACCTGCTCGACGAGTTGACCCGGGCGAATCCAGCAGAAATTGCCGAACGGCTTCTTCTCACACGCAGCGCCGTCTCGCAAGCAAAGTCGAGACTGTCCCAACGAGAGCTGCTCTCCGCGGCTCCCGATCCCTTCGACGGCCGCGGCACTATCCTCAAAATCAGCCGTTCTGGCGCAAAGCTATCTGGCGTGCTCAGGAAAGCCATGGCCGCCGTAGCCCAATCGGGCCATACCGGGCTCTCGGATGATGACATTATGATGCTCAACGCTTGGTATATGCGCATGTATGCTGCCTATCGCTCAAGTCGAGCATAATCACACCGACGTTGTTAACTATCTAAAGGTGCAGTATTAACTATCTTTACATTTACCAGGACTTTTTCTCAAAATCTGTTTCATTATTCACTTATTGTTCAAACTATTTTTCCTTCGTACCATGCGTCTTGCATGATCAATGAAGCATGAAGGAGGAATCATGGATCTCGAGAACAATTATATAGGTTGCACCGATCTAGAGAATGGGGAAACGGCACCTACAAGCCTCACGCGACGAGGTTTCATGTCAGGCGCGGCAGTCCTAGGTATCGCGCTTGCAGGAAGCCTCGCCGGTTGTGCGACCGAGAGCACCGGGCCGGAGAAGGCCTCGAAGGACAGCACTGAAAAGACAGGTGCTGGCACGGCAGCTCCCGACACCATCGACGAGACGGTGGACGTCGACATCGTAGTAGTGGGTGCGGGAATCTCAGGGCTTTCTGCCGCCGTCCAGGCGTCGGAGAACGGTAATACCGTCCTCGTGCTGGAGAAGGCGGCTGCCGCAGGAGGCAATGGCGCGGGAACTGAGGGCATCTTCGCCGTCGGCAGCTCTCTGCAAAAGGAGCAGAATATCGAGATTGATGCAGTCGAGATCATTCGCACCGAACTTGAGGAGTCTCAGTGGCGCTCAAGTGGAGCATTGTGGTATGACATGGTGAGTCACTCGGCCGAGAACCTTGACTGGCTCCAGAACAATGGGGTCACGTTTAGCGGAATCGTCGACAACTACGGAAGTGGACTGTTCAACACCATGCACTGGTGGGCCGACAACGCTGGGGCCGTAGGCTACGTGCCCGCCATGCAGGCGGCAGCAGAGGCAAATGGTGCAACGTTCCGCTTCGCGACTGCCGCGACTTCGCTCGTCATCGCCGAGAATGGGACGGTTGCTGGCGTGTATGCCCAAGACGAAAGCGGCCAGGTGCTACAGGTAAATGCCAAGGCGGTCATCCTTGCTTCAGGTGGTATCGGCACCAATACCGAGCTTTTGCCTGAAGCGGGTATGCCGCAAGACGCACTTGATGACATGATCGTCATGTGCGTGCCCACCGTGTCGGGCGACGGATTCACCATGGCTCGTGCCGCAGGGTGCAAGAGCTACCTGCCCAATGCTTCTATTCAGTCGTTTTGCGCCATCGAGGGCTTTCCCATGGACACCGAGCCGCCTTACAGCACCTTAAACTGCGGTAGCGCTATCGCCACATGCGGTCTCGGCATCTGGGTAGACCAAGACGCCCTGCGATTCACAGACGAGTCTATTAGCCTCACCTTTAATGTAGCGACACCGGCCATCACCTGCATGGGGAATCGAGAAAGCTATGTTATCTTTACCCAAACCCTTCTCGATAGCCTATCCGCCGATCCCGCGGACAAGGAATACCTCGACGCCGCTCTCGAGACCACGCTGGGAAAAAGCGTCTTCGAGGCTGAAAGCTACGAGCAGCTCGCAGAGCTCTGCGAGCTGGATCCCACGGTCTTAACTGACACTATCGAGATGTACAACGGCTTCTGCGCACAGGGTTTCGACGGCCAGTTCGGCAAGCCAGCCAACTTTCTCAACCCGCTAGCCGAGCCGCCCTATTATGCCGCGAAGATCTCGAATCTCTTCATCGTGGTGGACGGCGGCATAGCCACAAACATCCGCGCCGAAGTGCTCAATGACGAAAGGATGCCCATTCCGGGCCTGTACGCCGTTGGCCTCGACGGGGCAATGCTCTGGCACAACGTGTATACGCAAAACATGCCCGGAACGTGTGTAGCCAACAATGTCCACACTGGCCGCAATGCCGCTAACAGCGCAAAAGAGTACATCAAGGGCACTGTCTAAAAAAATTAAGAAAATCGCCCGAATTTCTCCGGACCTCGGCAAGCGCTCGCTGTTCCCTCCCGCAGCGAGCGCTTGCCACTTGAAGACGGCGCACACCGCTAGAGCGCATCCGTCAAGTCACCAAGACTTACGCAGAAATTCACTGCCCTGTTACTTCTCCGTGCCGTCGCCGAACAGAAGGTCGCGTTCGTCGCCGGGGAGCTTGGCGCGGGCCTGTTCGCGCAGGTTATTCAGGCCGGCGAGGTACTGGCGGTACAGCACCACGGTGAGGTAGCGGCCCGCCGGGGTGAGCGTCAGTTCATCGTCGTTGTCGGTGGCGAAGGCGCCGTTGGCGCGCATGAAGGCCATCTCCACGGGAAGCCCGCGCTCCACCGACACGCCGAAGTCGCGCTCGAACTCGTGCTTGTCGAAGCGCAGGCTGTACAGCTGCAGCAGGAACTTGTAGCGCATGAGATCGCGCCGGGGCAGGTCGGTCTTGCCGAGCAGCGGCGTCGCTCCGGCGCGCACCAGCTCGCCGTACTCTTCCAAGTTGAAGGTGTTCACGAACAAGTTGTCGCCCAGATGCGTGATGGAGCCGCTTCCGATGCCCACGCACTCCTCGTAGGACACGGCGTACTCGTCCACTTCCAAATGCTGCTTGCGCTTTAGGTTCTCGTCGAGCCGGTTGAACGTCCACAGGGTGCGGCGCTCGAAGAAGGGCGTCTCTCCCCCAGCCAGAATCTCGTCCAGAATATGGTAGAAGCGCCGTTCCTTGTCGTAGTCCATTTTCCCCAGCACCTGCTCCATTTTGCGCGTGGTGGCATGGGACTGGTACAACGGCGAGAACGTCGTCTGATGGCAACCGCTGAGCGCGATCTTCTCGCAGTCGGAGATGAGGATGTCCTCGGTCTGCGTGGGGAAGTTGAAGATCATGTCCACGTTGAGCGACTCGAAGTAGCCGGCCGCCTCGCCGATGCGCTCGAATATCTCCTCTCCGCTTCCGTACTTCTCGTAGCGATCCATCTGGCGCAAAAGCCCGTTGTCGAAGGACTGCACGCCCACGGAGAGGCGCTGGATGCGGCCATGCAGCTTGTCCAGGTACTCCGGGATGAGGTGGTTCGGGTTCGTCTCCGAGTTCACCTCCTTCACATGGAAGAGGTCGCGGGCGAGGTCGATGGTCTCGCACAGCTCGTCGATGTCCACCGTCGGCGTGCCGCCGCCCACGTACACGCTTTCGAAATCGTAGCCCTGTGCGGCCAGCATGCGCATCTCCTGGCGCAAGGCCTGGAAGTAGTCGCGGGCGCGCTGCTCGCGGTAGGGGAAGCGGTTGAAAGAGCAGTAGGGGCACAGCCGCTCGCAGAAGGGAACGTGCACGTAAAGCGTGTAGGGACGCCCCTCTACAGGGTCGGGAAGCGCGCCCTCGGGCACGGGATGCAAGGTCAGGGTCTTGTCGGTCATGGCGCGGACGACGGTAGTGAGCATGCGCTCCGAGAGCATCGATACCTCCTGGGTCTATTCAAGCGTAAGGAGGATTTTAGCACTCCCTTAGGGACAATAACCGACCTTTGCCCTAAGGGTATGCGGAACGCACAAACTCGCCCTGCCGCCGCGCGAAGCTAGAACTGTAGCCACCCACTTCCCGCGTCGCACACATTCCCGAGAGAGGGGCGGGGTGGGGCGATCACGCGAGCGCCGATCTTCCCACGCCGCCCTGCTCGATGGCGTCCAGCAGCCCCTGGCGATCGTAAACGCCCAGCTTCCGATAGATATTGCTCACATGGTGCTTCACCGTGCCCTGGGCGATGGAAAGCTCATCGCAGATATAGGGAACCGAACGTCCCCGGGCAAGCAGCACGAGCACCTCTGATTCCCGGTTGGTGAGATGCCCCATGGCGGCCACAGCCGCGCACTTCTGCTCGAGGGACTCGTCGGTGCGCTGGGCACGGGGCGTCACGTAGAGCCGTTGCACATCGGCCATGGTAAAGAACAGCATGCCGATGATGGCAAGCAGCAGCACCGCGACCAGACAAATATCGGTACGCAGCTGGGCCGTCCAGAACGGCGCGAACAGAAATCCGTCCGCAACCACCGAACCGACGAGCGTGCCGGCGCGGGTCGCCAAAATCGCCACGCCGAAGGAGAGGGCCACGGGGATGCGCCCCCTGAAGGCGATGTCCGTAGAGACGAGCATGAGAAGCATATCGAGGCAGTAGACGCCCATGATGATGAGCCCCGACCCCAGGAAGGGATAGACCGCGGGCTGCAAGAGCAGAAGGACGATCCCCGCCACCATGGCGGGGATGACGGGCTTGTACAAGGTGAGGGCCTCGGAAGGCGACGAGGTCACGGCCATGGAAAGCGTGATGGCGCCGATACCGCCGCCGGCCAAAAGAAGCGATTTCGCCATATGGAACTCGTCGCCCTCGGCGAAGGTTCCCACGATGCCCTGGGTAAGACCCCAGATCACACTGATGGTGAACAGGCAGACGAGCAAGCGCGCCACCGGTATGGTGCGCACGTCCAGCGGCACCACCGACGGCTCGCGACGAGGTTCGCAGCGACAGGCGTAGAGCACCGCCGCTGAGACGACCGGCAGCAACGTCGTGGCGATCACCGCCGCGAGCTCGGGCATGAAGTAGATCAGGAAAAACAGCACGAACGCAAACGTGTAGGAGGCGTAGAGATGGCGGCCAACGCGACCAGTGGCCAACGCGCTCCACAGCTCGCCCCACATAATAAGGAGAAGGGCGTTGCCGAGGGAGGCCGACGCTGCAGCCATCACGAACACACCAATGCCGACGATTCCCTCCAGAAAATGCAGGGCAACAGGCATGGCGAGCGTACCGGCCGCCATAAGCGCCGCCGCGAGCACGTAGGAAGAGTCGCGTCCCGCGAAGGGGGCATAGCGGCGCGAGGCCACAACGACGGCCAGATAGGCCGCCGTCATAAGCACGAGCAGGATCAACAGGGCGTTCCCTTGGTCGAAGAGTTTGCCCGAGGTGGGTGCCACGATATCCGTGCACATAGCCACGATCTGCCACGCTTGCCAGAAGCCGAGCCCCAAAAGCCGCCAATCGGCGACGCGATCCGTCATCGCTTCCCTCATCGAGCGCCCCTCCCAAGACCTTCCGCGAAAGCCGCGGCCGCAACCGCGCCCTGCAGCATAGCGCACAGTCGGCCTTCTCGCGGGCCGAGCTGTTTCCTTCTCTTCCAAAACTACCAAAGTACTCAAAAATGGCTATGGGCCACTTCGGCTCATTTTTGCCTGAACGGGGAAAATGAGCCCCTTCGGCAGATGAATGGCACCTGACATTTTGTCAGTCTATAGGGCGGGAGGGCAATGCCGAGACGGGAAGACGCAACCGTTTCCGATCGGTGTTCCCCTAAGGACAGACGCGAGGCGGAGGGCTTCGCGCTGAGAAGAAAGGGAGATCCTATGACCGACATCAATGCCAAGGGTTTGTCGCGCCGCGCCTTCTTCGGCCTGGGCGCCACCGCCGTGGCCGGACTGGCCGGCTGCTCCCCGGCGCCCCAGAGCGATGCCGCCGCGCCCGCAACCACCGGCGACACCACCATGCCCGCTACGGGCACCGCGACCTACGAGTGGGAGATCGCGCCCGAGCCCATCACGGACATCGCCTCCACGGTGGACACCGACATCCTCGTCATCGGCGCCGGGCTTTCCGGCTGCGCCTGCGCGGCCGCTGCGGCCGAGAAGGGCGGCAAGGTGACCGTCGTCGAGAAAACGGGTAGCTTCAATGGGCGCGGCGGCGGCTTCGGCGCCATCAACTCGCGCTACATGGAGGCCCAGAACATCGTCGTGGACAAGGTGAACGCGAAGCAGCACTGGATCGCCCAGTGCGCCAGCCGCACCAACGAGGATCTTATCGTGAAGTTCTTCAACAACTCCGAGGAGGCCTCCAACTGGCTCATCGACAAGTGCGAGGCCCTGGGTGGCTCCGCCATGGTGGGCGCGTTCTACAGCCACGACGACGTCTACGCCGAGCAGCCGGGATACCATATGTTCATGATCCCCGAAGAGGCCGGCCTCACCTCCACCGGCTTCGCCGGCGCCGAGCTGTGCTACCTGGACGCCGTGAAAGACGGCGCCG
Organism: uncultured Adlercreutzia sp.; assembly: GCA_902478715.1. Taxonomy (GTDB): domain Bacteria; phylum Actinomycetota; class Coriobacteriia; order Coriobacteriales; family Eggerthellaceae; genus Adlercreutzia. Next base: position 11,784 of record CABSMC010000044.1, on the reverse strand, counting down.
AGTTCGTGTTCGATTCCCCCGCCGTGCAACTCGTGAAGGACGACTCCGGCAAGGTGTGCGGCTGCATCTGCGAGACCTCCGAGGGCTACGTACAGTACAACGCTGCCAAGGGCGTCGTGCTCGCCACCGGCGACATCGGCGGCAGCCTGGAGATGTGCGAGGCCTACGCCCCCATCTGCGCCGAGTACGGCCAGCCCCGCAGCCAGTACACCCCGGCCGGCGTGAACACCGGCGACGGCCATAAGATGGGCATGTGGGTCGGCGCGCAACTGCAGGACCTCCCCTTCCCCACCATGATGCATCCCCAGGCCTTCTGCTGGTTCCACGGCCCGTTCCTGTTCGTGAACGACAACGGCGAGCGCTTCATGTGCGAGGACACCTGGGTGCAGGGCAAATCCCTAGCCATCAACAAGCAGCCGAACGGCGAGGCCTGGTCGGTCTTCGACGCCAACTGGCCGACGGATCTCGTAAACGGCCTGCCCTACGGCGGCGGCATGTTCTGGGACTCCTTCCGTCCCTACGGCAGCGATCTTGAGTTGGCACCCGAGTACTTCAAGACCCAGATTCCGCTGTACATCGAGCAGGGCATGGCCTACGAGGCCGACACCATTGAGGAGCTCGCCGGCAAGATCGGCTGCGATGCTGCGACGCTCACGGCCACGGTCGACCGCTACAACGGCATGTGCGAGGCGGGCGAGGACACCGACTACTACAAGAAGCCCGTGTTCCTCACGCCTGTGAAGCAAGGCCCCTTCTACGCCCTGAAGGTCGGTCCCGCGCTGCTCGCCGTCTGCGGCGGCCTGAAGTGCAACAACGACTTCCAGTGCCTCGATGAGAACGGCGAGGTCATCGAGGGCCTCTACGTGCTCGGCAATATCATGGGCGACATCACCGCGGTGGACTACCCCATCAACGTCGCCGGCAACTCCCACGGCCGCTGCATCACCTTCGGTTACCTGCTCGGCCACGAGCTCGCCGAGGCCTAAGCGCCCGCGCGCGAAACCGCTTACTCCGCTGCGGCCTCCCCTCCCTGCGGCTGCGGCATTCCAGCTAGAAAGGCTCCCCTCGGGGAGCCTTTCTTCATACCCCCTAATTGGAGAGGCGTTCTCTTACTCTTTTCCTTCGGCCATTTTCTCGACAATACTCATAAGCTCCTGCTTTGTGTGAACGCCCGTCTTGGAGTAGATGCGCTTGATATGGGCCCAAACGGTGTTTTCCGACAAGACGAGGTCTTCCGCGATGTAGCGAGCAGAACGTCCACGGGCCAGATAGCCCAGAATCTCCCTCTCGCGCCGCGTGAGTCCGCTCGCAGCAGCGATGCCTTCAACCCCTCCTTCGAACGCATTGTCGATCGAGTTCGAATCGCTCGCGTTCGCCTCTCCCTCCGAAACCTCATCAGGCATCGGCGTATCAGCCGGATGCGTGCAGTCGGTCACGCTATCTTCCTCCGAATCGCTCGTACGCGCCCCCAGCTGCCTGCGCGCTTTGCTGATACCGAACACCAGCACCCCGGCCAAAGGGTAAATGGCGGCAAAGGCAAGCAAAGTGAGCAAGGAAAGCCCGTAATCGACGCTCAGCGACCGGAGAATGCTGCCGACGCCTAAACCCGTCAGAAGCGAAAGCGCCGAACCTCCCAAGTAGGCAGCCGAGAGGATGTAGGTTGAAAGGTCAAGACGCCGCGCGCTGTCAACGATGTATAGCAAAAACACCATGCTGCAAGCATCGTAACAGGCAATCATGACGAGGCCCACCAGACCTCCAAGGCCATCGCCGAGAAATGGCAGAAGCGACAGAATCAAGAGAAGCAGAGGCAAGCAGGCATTGTAGACCGACGCCGGATGCGGGCTCCTAAGAGCGATGAGCGCCAAAAGCAGCGTGACCAGAGTTGCAGCCGCGAGGGGTATCCACATATCCACGTCGCCAACCAGATGTTCCGATTGGGAGCCAAGCACGGCGGTATGCAGGATGCCAACGACCCCGACGAGCGCGAAAACGCAAAGGTAGGCCAAGGTAAGGTCGCGTCGTTCCGGCGGAACAGCAGGCATAGACGTCCGATGTTCAGGAAAACTCATGGTGCGCTTCTTGCGGGACAACAACCACGACGAGAGGCCCACCGACAAAATGGGCAGCGTACAGGACCAAAAGCGCCCGAAGGCCACAAGGAGAGGGCTTGCTATGCATTGGACGATAAGGGCACCGACAATTTGCACCGTCGATGAAGCAGTATCTTCCTCGGCGGCGAAGACATCGAGCCAAACAGCATTGAGGATGGTCGACGAGTAGCCACACAGCGCACCACAGAGAGCGGCAGCGAAGCCATCGGGGGACCTAGAAAGCAAATCGCCGGCGCTGAGAAGAAACCCGGACGAGAGAGATATAACGGCGGGATACTGGCGCAGAGCGCCCGATAAGAGACGACGAGAGCGCACCATCAAAACGAGAGCAGAGGCCGTAAGAAGGGAAGAGACGAGCATAGGCACCATGAAGTTGAGCTCAGAGACAAAGCCGACAGTGGAGAACACCGATCCCATCGCCGTCATATAGGCAGCGCTAAGCGATGCCTTGCAAAAGCCGAAGCCAAAGATACCCAATGCCATTTTTGTCAGCCCGTCGGCCATCCGCACCCTCCTTTCGCAATCTGCTCTATTTTACTGCTCGGGGCAGACCCTCCTTAGCCTTGATGCCTGTTTTTTCTCTAGACCATCGATTCCAAGACTCTGAACAGGCATTTTGAAAAAAGTTAACCGATTTTCGGTCATGGTCTTCCGTGCCGTTCGTGAAGGAAATGCACCGATTATCGGGGTCGCGGCGCACTTGAAAACCCTCCATACTCAGCGCTGCCTAGACCGCACCGACACAACGTTGCGGCGTCAACCATCCCAGAAGGAGGGAACTCAATCATGGAATTCAACCGTAGGAACTTTATCAAGGGGACTCTGGCTTTGGGCAGTATTGCCGCCGTAGGGGGACTTGCTGGATGCTCGAGTCCGCAAAATCAATCACCCGACTCCTCCCCTTTGGCAGATACCGGCTCCATCCCTGGTATCCCAGATAGCTTCACCGACGGGAAATGGATCGGAACAGCCATGGGCCACGACGACGACCTGATAGTCGAGGTTGTCGTCGCAGGCGGCGACCTCACCTCAGTTCGCGTCCTGCGCTGCGATGACACCATCGGCATCGGCACAACCGCAGCGCCTATAATGGCCGCACGAATCCTCGAGACGAAGAATCTAGACGTCGACACAGTGACAGGAGCGACAACCACCTCTATCGCCGTCAGAAACGCCGTCGCAGATGCGATCACGAACGCCGGCGGCAGCGTTTCCTCCTTCAGTTTGGGGACAACTGCGCCGACCGGGGGCGCCCCTCAAAACCTCGAGGTCGATGTCGCACTGGCCGGTGCGGGCACCGCGGGACTCATCGCTGCCGTCCGTCTTCTGGAGGCCGGCAAGTCGGTCGTGCTCTTCGAGAAACAGGACATTGCCGGCGGCTCGATGCCGATGACCTACTCGGGCGTCGCGGCGGCAGAATCGCAGCTGCAATCGAACTATGCGCTGGGACGACACGATGAGAACCCCATGTTCAACAAAGCGGGTATGCTGGCTGTCATGAGCAAGTACCTCGTGCCCGAAAACGACCGTTTCGACGGCGCAATGCCCTATCAGACCGCCATGTACGACAATTCTGGCAAGCTGGTAGACTGGCTGCACGGCATGGGCGTGGGCTTCTACAGTCTCGGAGTGAACCCAGCCTACGGCGTGACCCCCTACCTCGCTCCCGGATGCTACATGGGTGGCTGCGGCTATGCCAAGGACTTCCTTGTCGACCGAGTGGGGGCGCTCGGCGGCCAGATCATCTACGCCACCGAGGTCACCGAACTCGTCCAGGAAGCCGACGGCCGAGTGACTGGTCTTTTGGCCCAGGGCCGCGACGGCTCAAGTTGGACCGTGGGCGCGAAAGCCGTTTGCCTCACCACGGGCGGATTCGCAGCCAACCCGGATATGATCGCCGAGTACTACCCCGAATACGCCGATTACAAGTTCAACTGCGCGCCCGGATCCACGGGCGAGGGTATCCTCATGGGGCAGAAGGCCGGGGGCGCCATCGAGTGTATGGGGCGCGAGCTCGGCGCCTTCCTCTCGACGACGAGCCAGGCAGGCTCTAACTTCGAGATCGCGTTCCTTTATCAGACGACGCCGGGCATCATCGTGAACGCCTCGGGCGCCCAGTTCGGGAATATGATGTCCGACAACCACGGTATGCTCGGCCGCGGTCTGCGCGATGCGGCCAACGGGGGCGCCTTCTTCTACATCACCGACGAGTCGGGGCGCATCACCACCAACAAGAACGAGCTGTACGCCATGGACACCTATAAATGCCTGGAGCATCGCGGCGACATGGTCCATTACGACTCGGTCGAAGAGGCGGCCGAAGCGCTTGGCCTGCCCGAGCTGGCCTCCACCATCGAGACCCACAACGCCCACGCCCTCGCCGGCGAGGAGGACGAGTTCGGGCGTAAGAATCTCCCCTACATCGACACCTATAGCGGCATCTGGGTCATCAGCTGCCTTCCCACCTTCTACCTCACCACGGGCGGCCTTGCCATCGACACGGCCGGTCGGGTGCTCACCGAAGCCGGAGAGTCGATCGCGGGCCTGTACGCCGCCGGCGACGTATGCGGCTCCATCGAGGAGAAGGACGGCCGCCCCTACGCCATGGGCTTCGATGCGGCCATGAACTACGGGTATCTCATGGCAGAGGCCGTCATCGCCGATATCTAGCGAACCGCAACCTGAGAAGCCCCCCTCCTGCGCCGGAAGCTCAACGCTTCCGGCGTTTCTTTTCCAGAAGGGAGGCGCCCTATTCGGTGTCGCCCACGTAGGGGGCGAGCACGGCAGTAAGGACCTTCAAGTGGGCCTTGGAGCGGTTCAGGCAGGGGACGTAGACGAAGGCCTCCTCGTCGGAGCGGTCGCGATGAGCGCCGCGGCGGAAGTCGTCGGCCGCACGCTGACGGCGACGAGCGGCGGCCAGATCGGCATGGGCATTGTCGCATCGGGCGGCGGCTTTGCCGGTGTTCTCCAGGGCGCCGGGCTCCTCGGCGGCGTTCACCTCCAGGCCCTCGAGTACCGCCCGGTAGAGGGGCTCCAACTCGTAGGGCACGTCGTAGAGCGTTTCCAGGCAGTCCACGGAGAAGTTGGGGCACACCATGAACAGGCGGCTGCCCGGCTCGGCGGCCTGGGCCAGGCGCTCCAGCGTCGGTCGCGTGAAGGGCGAGAGCCACGTGCGGCCCTTGTCGAAGCGACTCTGATAGCTGATGGTCCAGCTTCGGCGATCGAGCCCGAGCTCACCGGCCACCGCCAGGCTCGTGGCCCCGGTCTGCAGCTCATAGGTATCCCCCGCCTCGATGTCCTTCAGCGGAATGGAATGGAACGAGAACAGGAGCCGATCCCCCGACTCTTCGGAAAAGCCCGCGTTGCGGATGGAGGCGGCCACGGCCCGGACGTAGGTGGCGTCCTCGCCGTAACCGTCGATAAGGCGCACGTCGCCCTTGAACCTCGCGCGGCGCACCGCCTTGGCCACGCCGTCGCTCACCGAGCCGGTGGTGGAAAACGCCGACTGAGGGTACATGGGCAGAACGACAAGCTCGGTGCAACCCTCCTCCTTCAGCTCCCTCACGGCCTGCTTGAGGGAGGGCTTTCCGTAGCTCATGCCGGCGCGCACGACCACGGGCAGCCCCTGTTCGGCGTAGTGCTCGTTCAGCCCGCGCTCCAGTGAGGCCGTGATGGCGATGAGCGGCGAGCCCTCCTCCGTCCAGATCTTCTCGTACTTCTCCGCCGAGGCGCGCGAGCGCTTGCGCAAGATGCTCGTGTGCAGAAGCGTCCACCACACCGGGCGCGGCATGGGGCAGATGCGCGGATCCATGAGGAACTGCGAGAGGTACTTCTTCACGGCCTTTCTCGTGGGAGCCTCGGGCGTTCCCGTGTTCGCAATGATGATGCCCACCTTGCGCGGGGCGGCGGCCTGCTTCCTACTCATCGGGTACCTCTCCTTCCACGGAAGGGACGGGCGACGTTGCCATGAGCTCGGCCACCTCGCGCCCCGCCTCGGTCTTGCCCAGCGAGCGCGCGGCCAGCGCCGCCAGCGCCTCCTGCAGGTCGCGCGGCAGATTGTCGGCGAAGGCCATGGGCTCGCCGGTCGTCGGGTGCTCGAAGGCGATGCTGTAGGAGTGTAGGAACTGGCGGCGCAGCCCCAGCTGGGCCCGGGCGTCGCGGGGGCCGTGGGCGTTGTACACCGGATCGCCCACGATTGGATGGCGCGTGTACTGCATGTGCACGCGGATCTGGTGGGTGCGGCCCGTGAAAAGCTTGCACTCGATGAGGCTGTAGCCGTCGTCCTTGGGGCCGGCCTCGAAGCGCTCGAGCACGCGAAACGTCGTGATGGCCTCCCGGGCGCTCGGCACGTCGCGCACGGCCATGCGGCACCGCTCGTCGGCGGAGCGCGCGATGGGCGCGTCGATCATGCCGGTGTCGTGGGTCATGATGCCGTGAACGAGCGCGATGTAGTGACGGTCGACCGCCCGATCCTGAATTTGCGCCATGAGCTCGCGCCCGGCCTCGTCGGTCTTGGCCGCCAGCATAAGCCCGCTCGTGTCGCGGTCGAGTCGGTGCACGATGCCGAGCCGGTCGGCCTCCTCCCCCTGCACGTTGCACAGGTTCTCCTCGCCGCAGTGCCAAATGAGCGCGTTGACCAGCGTGCCGTGGGCGTGATCGACGGAAGGGTGGCAGACGAGCCCGATCTGCTTCGAGAGCACGAGCATGTCCTCGTCCTCGAAGCGCACATCCAAGTCGATGGGCTCGCCGTAGACCACCACGGACTCCGGCTCGTCGTCCACTTCGTAGACGATGGTGTCCCCCGTCGCCACGGGATGCTTCTTGGAAACCGTGGCGCCGTTCACGAACACGCGGCCTTCCTCGATGGCGCGCGCGGCGGCCGAGCGGGAAGCGTAGAGCCCCCGGACAGCACACAGGGCATCCAATCGGCTTCCGGCGTCCTCGGTGGTGACGATATGGCAAAGCGAGCGTGACATGGCATCCATTCTATCGACGTCCTGCCAGAGGGTCATCCCCCGAACAGGTTACTTCTCCTCCGATGCGACCTCCTTCGCGGGCGCATCCTTCCTCATGGACCAGAGCATCCCCGCGAAGAACAGCACGAATCCGCAGGTAACCCCGATGTCGGCAACGTTAAACGTGGGGAAGCTGATAAACACCGTGTCGATGAAATCGACCACGTAGCCCAACGTGAAGCGGTCGAGCGCGTTGCCCAAGCCGCCGGCCACAATCAGCGCGATCCCCACCGTCTCCATAACGCCGGCGCGCTTGCCGGCCGTGAACAAATACACCGTGAGCGCGACGCAGACGAGCACCGACATCACTCCGAGGGCGAAGGTCGATTCATCGAACATACCCCAGGCGGCACCGGTGTTGTGCACCAGGCGGAACTGCACCAGACCAAGAAAGGGACCGGCCACCACCTGGCCCACGGAGAAGCCGTTGAAGTAAGCTTTCGTGGCGATGTCGAGGACAAGCCACAGAGCGGCAAGAGGAACGAAGATGGCGGCGTTGCGCTTGCGCCGGCTGGGAAGCCTCTCCTCCACGGCAGAGGCCTTCCCTTGCTCTTTCTCGATTGTCAACGTCTCGGGAGCGGCCACTTACTCGGCCCCGCCCTCGATGGCGTCCAGCGCGTCTCCACAGCGCTCGCACACGTCCGGATGATCCGGGTTGCCACCGAGCTCGCGGATGTTCCAGCAGCGCGGGCACTTCTCGCCCTCGGCCACCGTGACCGCCGCCGTGATCTCGTCGCCGTCGCCTTCCACAAACTGCACCGAGGCCACTATGAACAGCTCCTCGAAGACCGACGGGTCGAAGGAGCCGGCCGTGGCCACGAGGGCCGCCGGCGCCGTCACGGTAAGCGATGCCTCCTGGCTCTTGCCGATGATCTTCTCGTTTCGCGCCTCTTCCAGCGCCTTGGTGACCACCTCGCGGACGGCCATCATCTCCTCCATGGTCGCCACTTGCGCGCCGGCGTCGGCGGGAAGGGCGGGCACGAAGTCGCGCGCGGTGGGCCAGCCAGCCAGCTGCACCGAGGCCTCGCGGCCCTCGATGTCCCTGAAGGCCGGCGGGTAGCACTCCCACACCTCGTCGGTAGTGAACGACAGGATGGGCGCCATGACGCGCACGAGCACCTCCAGGATGTTCATGAGCACGGTCTGCACGGCCCGGCGTCGCGGCGAGGCCGGCGCCTCAGCGTACAGGCGATCCTTGGTGACGTCCATGTACACGGCGGAGATGTCGTTCACATAATCGTACAGGGCCCGGTAGACACTGTTGAAGCGGTAGGACTCGTAAGCGGCCTCCACGTCGGCGAGCAGCTGCGAGAGGCGCACCATCGCCCACTGGTCGAGCGGCTCCAGCGCGTCCCAGTCCCCCACGAAGTCGTCCGGCGTGAAGTCGTTCAGGTTGCCGAGCAGGAAGCGGAAAGTGTTGCGGAAACGGCGGTAGGCGTCCGAGACCTGCTTCAATATGTTCTCCGAGATGGACACGTCCTGGGAGTAGTCGCAGGAGGACACCCAGAGGCGCAGCACGTCGGCACCGAACTTGTTGCACATCTCCTCCGGATCGATGCCGTTGCCGAGCGACTTCGACATCTTGCGACCCTCTTCGTCCACGGTGAAGCCGCAGTGCATGACCGACTTGTAGGGCGGCACCCCGTAGGCGCCGATGGAGGTGAGCAGCGACGACTGGAACCAGCCGCGGTGCTGGTCGGAGCCCTCCAGGTACATGTCGGCCGGGAAGGTGAGCCCATCAGCTTCGGCACGGTGGCGGCAGACGCTCGTGTGCGAGACGCCGGACTCCCACCACACGTCCAGGATGTCCTTCTCGGGGATGAGCTCGGTACCACCGCACACCTCGCACTTGGTGCCGCGGGGCAGATAATCGCTTGGCGCCTCGGTGAACCAGGCGTCGGCGCCCTTGGTGTTGAACAGCTCGATCACCGCGTCGAAGGTCTCAGCCGTGGCCACCGTGTTGCCGCACTTGGCGCACTTGAACACGGGAATGGGCACGCCCCAGCTTCGCTGGCGGGAGATGCACCAGTCGGGGCGGTCGGCCACCATGGCGCCGATGCGGTTCTTGGCCCAGGCGGGAATCCACTCCACTTCCGAGTTGATGGCGCGCAGGGCATCCTCGCGCAGGGCGTTCTTGTCCATGGAGACGAACCACTGGTCCGTGGCGCGGAAGATGACCGGCTCGTGGCAGCGCCAGCAGTGCGGGTAGGAGTGATTGATCTTCTTCTCGGCCACAAGCGTCCCCTGCTCGCGCAGCCAGTCGATGATGACCGGGTTGGCCTCGTCGGTGGAAAGGCCGGCGAACTGGCCCGCCTCGCCGGTGAACACGCCGTTGTCGTCCACGGGCATGAGCATGGGAATATCGAACTCCAGCGCCACCAGGTAGTCGTCCTGGCCGTGGCCGGGGGCCGTGTGCACGGCGCCGGTGCCGGTGTCCAGAGTGACATGGTCGCCGTAGATGACCGTGCCCTTGATGTCGCGGCGCACAGGCGCGGTGTAGGTCAGGCCGAACAGCTGCTTGCCCGTCAGCGCCACCGGCTCGCCGTCGGCGCCGCGCACAAAATCGTAGTCCTCCCAGCCGGCCACCTCGGCCACCGTTTCCACGAGCTCCTTGGCCATGATGAGGTTGTCACCGCCGACGGTGACCATGACGTAGTCGGCGTCGGGCGCCAGCGACACCGCCGTGTTCGCAGGAAGCGTCCAGGGGGTCGTCGTCCAGATGAGCAGGTAGGCGGCGCCTTCGGCTCCGGAGGCCTCGAACACGCCGGGCATCGCATCCAGCTTGAACTTCACGTAGATGGAGGGCGACACCTCGTCGCCGTACTCGATCTCCGCCTCGGCGAGCGCCGTGTGGCAGTGGGTGCACCAATGGATGGGCTTGCGGCCGCGGTAGACCGAGCCCTTCAGGTACAGATCCTTGAAGATCTCCACGTTGCCGGCCTCGTAGTTCGGAATGAACGTGAGGTAGGGATGCTCCCAGTCGGCGTTCACGCCGAGCCGCTTGAAGCCGTTCCTCTGGATATCGACGTACTTCTCCGCCCACTCGCGGCAGCGCTGGCGCAGCTCTACCTGGGAGATCTCGGCCATCTTCTCGGGCCCGAGCGTCACTTCCACCATATGCTCGATGGGCTGTCCGTGGCAGTCCCAACCGGGGATGTAGGGGGTGAAGTACCCGCGCTGGGCGTGGCTTTTAACGACGAAGTCCTTGAGGATCTTGTTGAAGGCGTGACCGATGTGAATGGGGCCGTTGGCATAAGGAGGGCCGTCGTGCAGCACGAAGGGCTTGCCGTCGGCGTTCTTCTCCAGCACACGGCGGTAGATGTCCATTTCCTGCCACTGGGCGAGCCGCTCGGGCTCGCGGGCCGGCAGGTTCCCCCGCATGGGGAAATCGGTCTCGGGCAGGTTCATGGTGTCCTTGTAGCTGTTTGACACGGCGCTTCCCTCTTCCACTTCGAAATCGTCCTCTATGTCACGGCCTGCGCGCCGGTGGGGCGCCAGGCGTCTGTGAGCGCATCTTGCAAAGTATACGGCAAGGGGGCGCAACAGGGGCAATGGTTACAACTTTTTCTCAGGAAAGGCTTCATTGGCCGCAGCCGGTGCAACGAACCCAATTTGCGCTAGAATGTCCCCAACGCAACTCGGGCGCCGCGCGCCGCCCCCTACCGATAAGGAGCCCTCCATGGCCTTCGCTATCGTCACCGATTCCTCCTCCAATCTCACCGAGGAGGTCATCGACCAGCTCGACCTGTCCGTCCTGCCCCTCACCTTCATGGTGGACGGCGAGGAGCACCACAGCTACCTCAAGGGACAGAAGACCGATCTTAAGCAGTTCTACACTATGATGCGCGAGGGCAAGGTCATCACGACCTCGCTGCCGAACCTGAAGGACTCCCGCGAGCTTCTGGAAGAGCTCTTGTCCTCGGGCCAGGACGTGCTCTACATCGGGTTCTCCAGCGGGCTCTCCGGCACCTACCAGGCCATCGACCTTCTGCTGGCCGAGCTGGCCGACGCCTACCCGGACCGCACGGTGCTCGCGGTGGACACCCTGGCCGCCTCCATGGGCGAAGGGCTGCTCGTCTTGTACGCCGCCAAGATGCGCGAGGAGGGTGCGTCCATCACCGAGGTTCGCGACTGGCTGGAGGCCAACAAACTGCATCTGGCCCACTGGTTCACCGTGGACGACCTCATGTTCCTGTTCCGCGGCGGCCGCGTCTCCCGCACGAGCGCCTGGGCCGGCACCCTTCTGAACATCAAGCCGGTCATGCACGTGGACGACGAGGGCCACCTCATTCCGCTGGAGAAGGTGCGCGGGCGCAAGAAGTCGCTGAAGGCCCTGGTCGATCATATGGAGCAGACGGCCACCTCTCCCGTGGCGGACCAGACCGTGTTCATCAGCCACGGCGACTGCATCGAGGACGCCGAGTACGTGGCCGACCTCGTGAGGGAGCGCTTCGGCGTCACCGACATCCTTATCAACTACGTGGATCCGGTCATCGGCGCCCATTCCGGCCCCGGCACCATGGCCCTGTTCTTCCTGGCCAGTGAACGATAGCGACGCTTACCTGCCGCCGTGGGAGGGCCCGGCCATCCTGTTGGTGGATCTGGACGCCTTCTTCGCCCTGTCTCTTATACACATCTCCGAGCCCACGAGACTA
>CABSMC010000043.1 GCA_902478715.1 uncultured Adlercreutzia sp. | reverse complement strand
GGCGGCACGGGCGCCTTCATCGACCAGATGGCGGCCCTTCTGGACACCGACGCCGGCGGCCTGAACGAGCTGGCGGCCGATCATGAGACCATCTATCCCATCGCGAGCCGCTGCGGCGTGTTCGCCAAGACCGATGTGCAGCCGCTTCTGAACGAGGGCGCGCGCAAGGAGGACATCGCCGCCTCCATCTTCCAGTCGGTGGTGACCCAGACCATCTCCGGCCTCGCCTGCGGTCGGCCCATCCGGGGGCACGTGGCCTTCCTCGGCGGTCCTCTGCAGTACCTGCCCGAACTGCGCAAGCGCTTCTACGAGACGCTGGAATTGACCGACGAGGCCATCATCGTGCCCGAGAACGCGCACTTGTTCGTGGCCGCCGGCTGCGCTATCGCCGGTGTGGCGGAGGGCGCGCGGCCCGAGAAGCTCGCGGATGTGCTCGCGCGCCTGGAGAGTTTGGGCGACCTGCAGGGCTCGGAAGTGGTGCGCCTGGCGCCGCTCTTTGCCGACGAGGCGGAGCTGGCGGAGTTCCACGAGCGCCACGACGCCGAGCGCGTGCGCCGCGCGTCGCTTGAAGACTACCGGGGTGTGGCCTTCCTCGGCATCGATGCCGGGTCCACTACTTTTAAGGCCGCGCTCATCGGCGAGGACGGGGCGCTTTTGTGGTCCACCTACGCCTCGAACAAGGGCGACGTGCTGGGCTGCGCCAAAGCGGCCGTGGCCGAGCTGTACCAGGCGCTGCCCCGCGACCCGGAAACGGCCGAGCCGCTCGTGAAGATCGGCCACGCCACGGTGACCGGCTACGGTGAGGGGCTGTTGCTGGAGGCCCTGCGCGTCGATTCCGGCGAGATCGAGACGGTGGCCCATCTGCGCGGCGCCCAGGAGATGCTGCCCGGCGTGGAGTTCATCCTGGACATCGGCGGCCAGGACATGAAGTGCTTGCGCGTGAAGGACGGCGTCATCGACCATATCATGCTGAACGAGGCCTGCTCGTCGGGCTGCGGCAGCTTCATCGAGTCCTTCGCGAGCGGCCTGAACCTGGACGTGGCCGAGTTCGCCGCCACGGCCATCTCCGCCGAGAATCCGGTGGATCTGGGCAGCCGCTGCACCGTGTTCATGAACAGCCGCGTGAAGCAGGCCCAGAAGGAAGGCGCCACCGTGGGCGACATCGCCGCGGGCCTGGCGATTTCCGTCATCAAGAACGCCCTGTTCAAGGTCATCAAGATTCGCGATCCGCACGATGTGGGCACGAAGGTCATCGTGCAGGGCGGCACCTTCTTGAACGATGCGGTGCTGCGCGCCTTCGAGCAGCTCTCCGAAGTGAACGCCATCCGCCCCGACATCGCCGGCAACATGGGTGCCTTCGGCGCGGCATTGTTGGCCCGCGACCGCTTCGAGGAGACGCGCCGTCGCACCGAGAACGTGCCGCTGTCGCCGGATCTGGGCCCGAAGGTGCCCCTAAGCGGACTTCTGTCGCTTGAGGAAATCGAGGCGCTCGCGCCGACGCATCGCACCGTGCGCTGCAAGGGCTGCTCGAACGCCTGCCTGCTCACGGTGAACGATTTTGGCATCGATGCGAACACGGGCAAGCACCGCCGCTTCATCACCGGCAACCGCTGCGAGAAGGGCGAGAGTTTGGGCACCGGCACCGAGAAGTCGGCCGTGCCGAACTTGTTCGAGTACAAGGCCGAGCGCACCTTCGGCTACGAGCCCTTGGCCCCCGAGGATGCGCCTCGCGGCACCGTGGGCATTCCGCGTGCGCTCAACATGTACGAGAACTACCCGTTCTGGTTCACCTTCTTCACGAAGCTGGGCTACCGGGTGGTGCTGTCGGATCCCTCCACGAAGAAGACCTACGAGGCCGGCATCGAGAGCATGCCGTCGGAGAGCGTGTGCTACCCGGCGAAGCTCTCGCACGGCCACATCATGAACCTGCTCGCGAAGCATCCGGACTTCATCTGGATGCCCTGCTCGAAGTGGGAGCGCCAAGAGGACGAGACCGCCGGCAACCACTTCAACTGCCCCATTGTGGCGAGCTATCCCGAGGCGCTGCGCCTGAACATCGACGAGCTGCGCGAGAGCGATGTGGCCTTCGTGTCGCCGTGGGTGCCCTACCACGACAAGGACAAGCTGGCCGAGCGCCTGGTGGTGGAGCTCACCGAGAACTTCGCGAAGGAGGCCAACGGGTGCGGCCCCGCGCTCACGGCTGACGAGATCCGGGCGGCGGTGGAGGCGGCCTGGGCCGAGGACGAGGCGTTCAAACGCGATATCCGCACGAAGGGCGTGGAAACCCTCGCGTGGATGGAGAAGACCGGCACGCGCGGCATCGTGCTGGCCGGGCGCCCCTACCATCAGGATCCCGAGATCAACCACGCCATCCCCGAGCTGCTCACGAGCTTCGGTCTGGCCGTGCTCACCGAGGACTCCGTGGCGCATCTGGGCCAGCTGGAACGGCCCATTCGTGTTGTGGACCAGTGGATGTACCACACGCGCCTGTACGCGGCGGCCAAGGTGGTCACGCAAAGGCGCGACCTCGATCTCATTCAGTTGAATTCCTTCGGCTGCGGCCTGGACGCGCTGACCACCGATCAGGTGCAGGAGGTGCTCGAGGCGGCCGGCAAGGTGTACACGGTGCTGAAGATCGACGAGGTGTCGAACTTGGGCGCGGCGCGCATCCGTGTGCGCAGCCTGTTGGCGGCCTTGAAGGACCAGGCCGATCGCGAGGCCGAGGCGGAAGCCGACGCAGCCGCCGAGAAGAGGGGCTGCCCGGCTGCGTGCATCGACTTGGACAACCTGGACAAACTGGTGCCCGCCAGCTTCACCGAAAAGGCTGACGGCGTGGTGACCGCAGCCGAGGTCGAGCAGCGCGAGGGCGCCTCCACCGAGTTCGCGCGCCCCCAGTTCACCGAGCAGATGCGCGATGAGGGCTGGACGATCCTGGCGCCCCAGATGGCCCCCTACCATTTCGAGCTTTTGGTGCCCATCTTCAAGCGCGCCGGCTACAACGTGGCGCTGCTGCCCTCGGTGGACCACGGTGCGGTGGACGCGGGCCTGAAGTACGTGAACAACGACATCTGCTACCCGTCCATCCTGGTCACGGGCCAGATCATGGAAGCGGTGCTGTCGGGCAAGTACGACACTGACAAGCTGGCCGTGCTCATCACCCAGACCGGCGGCGGCTGCCGCGCCACCAACTACATCTCGCTCATCCGCAAGGCACTGAAGTCCGTGGGGCTCGGGCACATCCCGGTCATCGCGCTGTCGTTCAAGGACTTGGGCGAGGAGAACCCCGGCTTCAAGGTGACGCCGAAGATGCTCTATCAGGCCATCTACGCGCTGCAGTACGGCGACTTGCTCATGATGTGCCTGTACCGCACACGCCCCTACGAGGTGGAGCCGGGCAGCGCGAACCGCCTGTTCCAGTACTGGATGGACGCTTGCAAGCACCAGCTGGAGCGCGGTGTGCGCCAGTCGGAATTCCGCCGCACGGTGCGCCGCATCGTGGAGGACTTCGACGCGCTGCCCCTGGCCGGCGAGGGTACCAAGCCGCGTGTGGGCGTGGTGGGCGAGATCCTCGTGAAGTTCCATCCGACGGCCAACAACCAGATCGTGGACGTCATCGAGCGCGAGGGCTGCGAGGCCGTGGTGCCCGGGCTCATCGAGTTCTTCCTGTTCGGCATCGCCGGCGGCATCTTCCAGCAGCCCATCGGCAAGTCGAAGAAGAGCGCGCTCGGCAGCAAGATCGGCCTGGCCGCCATCAAGAAGCTGCGCAAGCCCGTGAACGACGCGCTTGAGAAGTCGAGCCGCTTCCACCCGCCGGCGGATATTTACGAGTTGGCCGACTACGCGAGCGAGATTCTGTCGCTGTGCAACTCCATGGGCGAGGGGTGGCTGCTCACCGCCGAGATGGTGGAGCTCATCCGCTCCGGCTGCCCGAACGTGGTGTGCACCCAGCCCTTCGCGTGCCTGCCGAACCACGTGGTGGGTAAGGCGACCATCAAGGAGCTGCGCCGCCGCTACCCGGAGAGCAACATCGTGGCCGTGGACTACGACCCGGGTGCGAGCGAGGTGAACCAGCTCAACCGCATCAAGCTCATGATCGCCGTGGCCAAGGCGAACCTGGCCGAGAAGGAGGCCGAGGCCCGCGCCGCCCGGGCGGTCGCCCGCGACGGCGCTCCGGAGGAGCCCGAGGCCATGGCCGCCTCCGTGGAAGTGGAGACGACCGAGGTCGTGGAGTAGTGAAATCTGCCAACGCTTCGGGGAAACTCGTCATCGTGCCGACGCCCATTGGGAACTTGGGCGATATGACGCTGCGCTCGCTTGAGGCGCTGCGCGAGGCCGATGTGGTGTGTGCGGAGGACACCCGGGTGACGGGGAAGCTGCTCGCGCATTTCGGGATCGAGAAGCGGCTCGCGCGGCTGGACGAGGCGATGATCGGCTCGCGGGCTGCGGGCGTGGTGGAGCGCGTGGCAGCCGGCGAGGTGGTGGCTTACTGCTCGGACGCCGGCATGCCCGGCGTGTCCGACCCGGGGCTGCGACTTGTGGCCGCGGCGCGCGAGGCCGGGGTGGCCGTGGAGGTGCTGCCCGGCGCCTCGGCGGCGGCCTGCGCCTACGTGGCTTCCGGCACGGTGTGCCCGCGCTTCTACTTCGGGGGCTTCTTCCCGCGCAAGGCATCCGAGCAGCGTTTCGTTCTGGAAGAGCTGCGCGGACTGGATGCGGCGCTCGTGTTCTACGAGAGCCCGAACCGGCTGGTTGCAGCGCTGGCTGCCATTGCCGAGGTGCTGCCGTGGCGCACGGTGGCGGTCTGTCGCGAGCTGACGAAGCTGCACGAGGAGGTGGCGCGGGGAACGGCGGCCGAGCTACGTGAGCTTTTTGCGGCCCGTGCTAAGGAGCCCGGCGGCGTTCGCGGCGAGATCGCGCTCGTGATAGACGCGCCGGGTGAGGCGGAGGCGGCCGCTGGGGCCGAGGAGGCCGCAGCGTCGGCCGCCGTGCGTGCTGCCGGGCTGGTGGCGGAGGGTCTGCGCACCAAGGAGGTCGCCAAGCGTCTCGCCGCCGAGTTCGGCATTCCCCGCAACGACGCCTACGAGCTGGCCATGCAGGCCGCGCGATGAACCCGGTGTCATTCTGAGCGAGCGAAGTGAGCCGAAGAATCTCATGGCAGCAACGAGAAAACGCCCAGCAAAAACGAGGCCCCCCGAGCTCGTCTTTATCGACGGTTTGGAAGTTTGGCTCACCCGCAAGTCCATCAAGAATATGCACCTGCGGGTAAAGCCTCCCGACGGGCGCATCGAGGTGTCGGCACCCCTGCACCTGCCGCTCGCCACCATCCGGAAGTTCGTGGGGGAGAAACGCGACTGGATAGAGCGCCAGCAGCGGGAGATCGCGCAATCGCCGCGCGCCTGTGCCGCCGCGGCCACGCCTGCGGAAGTGGCGCAGTGGAAGGCGGTCGTCGCGGCCTGCGTGCCCGCGCTCATCGAGGCCTGGGAGCCTATCATGGGCGTGAAGGCGGGCAAGATTGCCTACCGCAACATGACGAGCCGCTGGGGCAGCTGCCAGCCTTCGACGGGCCGCATTTGCATCAACGTGCGCCTGGCCCTGTACCCGCCGGAGTGCTTGGAATACGTGGTTGTCCACGAGCTGTGCCATCTGCTTGAGCGCGGCCACGGCCCCCGCTTCCACGCCCTCATGGACGCCTTCATGCCCGACTGGAAAGAGCGCCGCGCCAAGCTGCGCTAGCGTCGGGATTCGGCACTGCGAAATTGAAGCGAACTTTTGTACTAAAAGGGCTTTTCATTGGGCTTGTATTACATTACAATGCGAACATACATTCGGTTTTGAGAGCGAAAGGCCTGGTGAGAGCATGGGAGAGGTTGTTGGACGCAAAAAGAAGGCTGTGGCGGCAGGAGCGCTGGCGCTTACCTTGGGGGCCGGCCTGGGGCTTGGCGCGGTAGCTTGGGGGAGTGAGGGATCCGTGCCCGAAGGGGGCGTACAGTCTGGGAATGTCTGGGCGCCGCTGGTGGGCAAAAAGTTGGAAGAGAAAGCGGGGGCCTTGGCCTGTTCCCATCGTGTCGAAGTGCAGCGGGCGCTCTCGGCCTATAGGACAACGGACGCGGCGGCGCGGGAAGCTGCCACGGAAGCAGGGGAGCAAACGCCGGCCGAAGCCGTCGGGGCGCAGGACGCTCATCTTTCTGCCGAGGGCCCAGGTGCCTCATCGGGCGAGGCTGCGGGTGCGTGTTCGGAAGAGGCGGATCGGGCGGACGAACAGCGTGGCGGCCAGGAGGCGTCAAAGGGGTCCGGAAGTGCGGCGGAAGGCGGGGGATTCGCCTCTCAGCCGAGTGCACCTGGGCCCGAACCTTCAGAAGGGGCATCGGCAGAAGGCGGCTCTGCTGCTTCCGAGGAGGTGCCATCCGACGAGGGCTCGGCCGCTGCCGACTCGATCGTCCCCGGCACGCTGGTGGTGGGCGGTACTGCCATTCCCTACCGCGATGTGCGCGGCGGCACGACGCCGAGTTCCGGAGGCGGCCTTTGGCTGGGGTCGGATGCGGTGGACGACGGCAGCTGGGGCTATTTCGTTGGGCACAACCCCGGCTCGTTCGCGCCGGTGCGCTCGCTGTCCTTGGGCGATGCCGTTGCCGTGTGCGACCGGTCGGGAGCGCAGCGCGCTTATACGGTGAGGGACGTGTTCCAGGTGGAGGAGACGACCACGTGGAAGACCATCGCCTCGCGGGTGACCGGCTACGGCGAGTCGGTGGTGCTGCAAACCTGCGCGGGCGACGGCATGAACGTCCTCGTCGTCGCGGCCTAGAGTCGAGCGACTTCCCGGCACGTGCCGGTCTGGAAAGAAAGGCTCGGAAGCTCTTGGGCCTCCGAGCCGGATCCATACTTTGTGGAAAGGCGGTGATGGCTTATTCGTCGTCCTCGTCGCCGTGGTCGTGCTCGGAGATGTCGCTCACGGGCTTCTCCAGGCCCTCGATGACGATGCCGTTCTTCTCGGCGTAGTCCCATAGCGCCGCGTGGATGGCCTCCTCGGCCAGAAGCGAGCAGTGCACCTTCACCGGCGGCAGCCCGTCCAGGGCCTCCATGACGGCTTTGTTCGTGACCTCCAGGGCCTCCTGCACCGTCTTGCCCTTCACGAGCACGGTTGCCATAGAGCTCGTGGCGATGGCGGCACCGCAGCCGAAGGTCTTGAACTTCGCGTCCTGAATGACATTGTTCTCGTCGATGTCAAGATATACGCGCATGATGTCGCCGCACACCGCGTTGCCTACGGTGCCGCAGCCGCTCGCGTTCTCGATCTCGCCGACGTTCTGGGGGTTGGTGAAGTGCTCCATCACTTTATCGGAGTAGTTCATGGCCATGGGGGATTCTCTCTTTCTTTTGGTGGGGAGGATGCTGAAGGAGGTGGTGAATGGTGCTAGTTCGCGTAGGGGAAGCCGTCGGCCTTGAAGCGCTCGATGACCGATTCCACCTTGCCCTGCTGGAAATCCTCGTACAGGGGGCTCATCATGCGCAGGTTCTGCAGCGTCGCCTTAAGCGAGTCCACGGCGAAGTCGACGTCTTCCAGGGTGGTGTCGCGGCCGAGCGTCAGGCGCAGCGATCCGTGGGCGATCTCGTGGGGAAGACCGATGGCCAGAAGCACATGGCTCGGATCCAGCGAGCCGGAGGTGCAGGCGCTCCCGGAGGACACGCAGATGCCCCGGGCGGCCAGCTGCAACAACATGCCCTCGCCCTCGATGAACTCGAAGGAGAAATTCACGTTGTTGGCCAGGCGGCTCTCCCAGCTGCCGTTGAGCTTGGCCGAGGGGATCTCCGCGAGGATGCGCCGGATGGCATGGTCGCGCAGGGCGAGCTGGCGGTTATGCTCGGGGGCAAGCTCGTCGGCGGCCAATTCGGCGGCGCGGGCGAAGCCGACGATGCCGGGCACGTTCTCCGTGGAGCCGCGGCGCCCGCGCTCCTGCTGGCCGCCATCGAGAAGGTTCTGAAGCTTCACGCCCTTGCGCACATACAAAAGCCCCACGCCCTTGGGCCCGTAAATCTTGTGGGAAGAGGCCGACAGCATATCGATGCCCAGCTCGTTCACGTCGATGGGCTCGTGGCCGAAGGCCTGCACCGCGTCGGTGTGGAAGATGACGTTCGCTTCGTGGGCAGCCGCCGCCAGCTGGCGAACAGGCTCGATGGTGCCGATCTCGTTGTTGGCGAACATGATGGAGGCCAGGATGGTGTCCGGGCGGATGGCCGCCTTGAAATCCTCCACGCTCACGAGGCCGTGCTCGTCCACGGGCAGGTAGGTCACCTCGAAGCCCTCGCGCTCCAACGCCTGGCAGGTGTGCAGCACCGCGTGGTGCTCGATGGCGCTCGTGATGATGTGGCGCCCTTTGGCGGCGTTGGCCCGGGCGAAGCCTTTGATGGCCCAGTTGTCCGATTCGGTGCCCCCGCTCGTGAAGAAGATCTCGCGCGGGGCGGCGCCGATGAGGCCGGCCAGGCTCTCGCGGGCTGCGGCCACGGCGTCGGAGGCCTCCTGGCCCAAGGGGTAAATGGAGGAGGGATTGCCGAAATGCTCGGTGAAGTAGGGGGTCATGGCCTCCACCACTTCGGGACGGACGGGCGTCGTGGACGCATGGTCAAGGTAGATCTGCCTCATGGTGCTCCTGCTTCCGCGTCTGGGATGGGAACGTCCGGCGGGGCTCGGAACCGCTGCCGTGCGTCTCCATCTAAGTCTAGTAATTTGCTAGAGTTTAATATAAACCGCTTGCGGAGATTGTCAAGAACCTCTTATGATTGTTACCATATTCACGACGATTTCCCAGAAAGGCGACCCGGTGAAGATTTCGACGAAGACCCGCTACGGCATGCGTTTCATGATCGATCTGGCCCAAAGCCAGGGGGAGGGCCGCGTAGCCCTGAAGGACATCGCCGACCGCCAGGGCCTTTCCAAGAAGTACCTCGAACAGGTCGTCGCCCCCCTCGCCGGTGCGGGATTGCTCGAGGTGACCCGTGGCAACCAGGGGGGCTATCGCCTGGCCCGCGATGCAAGCGTCATCACGCTGGCCGACATCGTCGCCGCCTCCGAGGACGGCTTGGAGTTGCTCGACTGCATGGGGTCGCTCTCTGCCTGCGAGCGCGCCGAGGACTGCCCGTCTCGTCGCGTGTGGGGCGGCCTTCAAGCGGCGATCGGCGACTATCTCTCCGGGCTTACCCTCGCCGACGTCGCCTCTTCCGACGCCGCTGCCAACTTGTAATCTTCCGCCAGGCCTCCTTCGCGTATCATGTGTAATTACCTGTGCCGCGACGAGAGAGGACGCTGTGGAAGACGAGGGTAAAAAGTACTGGCTCTCCATAGCTGCTTTCGTTCTCGTGTTCATCGCGGTCGTCGTCACGCTGTCCACCTTCATGCAGCAGACGAGCAACCGCATCGTCGCCCAGGCGAACCAGTACGTCTCCGATGCCGCGGCCCAATCCTGCGTGCTGGTCTCCACTCTCATGGAAAATACGCAGAGGGACATCGAGACTATCGCCGCCCTTGCCTCGGAGTCGGCGGATGTGACCGACATCGTCACCAGCGAGGAATGGCTCATCAGCGTGGAGGAGACCTCGCCTTTCGACACCATCGACTTCGTTGATGTCGATGGCATGCAGCACTCGCCCCAGCGCGATCCGGTGAACGTATCGGACCGCTCTTACTTCAAGCGGGCCATGGCGGGCGAATCCGGCATCGAGGCCGTGTTCAACACCCGCATGACCCACGAGAACCTCGTGTACTTCTTCGCACCGGTTCGCGAGGGCGCGGACGGGCCGGTCGTGGGCCTGCTTCTGGCCCATTACAGCGAGAACCGGCTCGCCGATCTTCTGTCGGGCGACTTCTTCGGTTACGCGTCCCAGGTGATGCTGTGCCTGCCTACCGGCGAGGTGGTGGCCGCCACCGATCCCTCTTTCGTTGGCAGGAACCTCCTGCAAGAGGCGACCGCCGACCTCTCCGATACTTCGGGCGCACGCGATCTGGAGCGCGCCTTTGCCAACCACGAGACGGTCACGTACAGCTACAAGGCTGAGCGCGGCACGGGCTCGGTGTGCATCCGCGAGGTGCCGGGTCTCGGCTGGATGATGCTGGAGACGTTCCCGGCCGCCGCGACTGAGCAGATGATCAACGAGGCCAACGAGGGCGGTTGGAACGCCCTGTTCGTCATCGTGGTTGTATTCGTCCTCGTCATCGCCGGCATTATCTTCTACAACAACCGCCGCCATCGCTCGCTTACCCGCTCGATGCGCGATCGGGAGGACGTGCAGCGCGGGGTGGCCAAGCTGACCGAGCGGCTGGTGCTCATGGATTTGGACGCCGATCGGTTCCGCTACATGAGCGGCCCGGTCACGCCGAGCGACCCCTACGAGCTGGAAGGCTCCTACACCGCTATGATAGAGCGCCTGCAGGACCTGGTCGTGGGCGACGAGGCCAAGGCGGAGGTGGCAAAGCTCTACGACAAGCACACGATCATCGATCTCATGCCGCCCGGCTCCGACGAGATCCGCTTCGAGTACCAGATGAATCGCGGGGGAGGCGTCAAATGGGAGGACATCAACCTCATCTGCGTGCAGCGCGACGCGGCGGGGATGCCGACGCGGCTTCTCTACACGACCCAGGACGTCACGGCGCTCAAGCAGCGCGAGAAGCAGCTCCAGCTGGCCATGGAGGACTCCTATCGCGCGGCGGTTGCCGCCAACAACGCCAAGAGCGACTTCCTCTCGCGCATGAGCCACGATATCCGCACGCCGATGAACGCCATCATCGGCATGACGGAGCTCGCGCGCATGAACGAGGGGCATCCGGAGAAAGTGGACGACTGCCTGGCGAAGATCACGCTGTCGAGCAACCATTTGCTCGCGCTGATCAACGAGGTACTCGATCTCTCCATGATCGAGAACGGGCGCCTGGTGCTGACCGTGGGAGAGGTGGATCTGCGAGCGTTGGCTCTCGAGATGGAGACGATGTTCTCGCAGCGCTGCGAAGAATCGGGCATCGCCTTCGCGATTGAATTCGAAGGGCTCGCCCATCCGCTGGTAGAGGGCGACGGGCTTCGCCTGCAGCAGGTGTTCTTGAACATGCTCGGCAATGCGGTGAAGTTCACGCCGGCGGGCGGCTCGGTGTCGCTGCGGGTTATCGAGCACGCCTCTCGCGTCGAGGGGACGAGCGACTACGAGTTCGTCTTCGCCGACACCGGCTGCGGCATGGCGCCGGAGTTTCTGGCGCACGTCTTCGAGCCCTTCGCGCGCGAGCACGACTCGCGCACCGAGTCCGTGGAGGGCACGGGGCTGGGGCTTTCCATCGCCCAGTCCGTCGTCTCGCTGATGGGCGGCACGATTGATGTGGAAAGCGAGCCGGGTCGCGGCACGGTGTTCACGGTGCGGGTGAGCATGCGCTATGTGGAAAGGGATGCGAAAGGCGTCCTTGGGGAAAGCGACGACGCCGACGCCCCGCGCGATGCTTCGCAGGGGGATGCGCCCGCGCCGAGGGGCGCCGATTTGAGCGGCGTGCGCGTGCTGCTTGTGGAGGACAACGAGCTTAACAGCGAGATCGCCGTGGCGCTGCTGGAGTCCCTCGGCGCAGCGGCCGAGACGGCGGCCAACGGCCAGGAGGCCCTCGATGCGCTGGATGCGAGCGAGCTGGGGCATTTCGACGTGGTGCTCATGGATATCCAGATGCCTGTCATGAACGGTCTGGAGGCCACGCGCCGCATCCGCGAGAGCGCGCGGGATGATTTGCGCGCATTGCCCATTGTCGTGCTCTCGGCCAATGCGTTCACCGAAGATGTTCAGGAATCGAAGCGCGCTGGAGCCGACGACCATCTCTCCAAGCCCATCAGCATAAAGGATCTGGCGGCAACATTGGGCGGAATCCTCGGGCGTTTCTGACCCTTGCGGCGCTCGCTACCCTCGCGACCCTTGCTGCCCTGGCGTTCCTCACGGCCCCGCGCCATCACGCGCCTACGGCGCAGCGCGGAGTCGAAGGATCGTGCGGCCCTTCCCTGTGTTAAGATAGCCTGCACGCAACAACCCTAAAGGGGAGCGGCGGTGTCATCGGCCGCCTGCGCCCGGAAAAGGAGTCTTACCCGCTATGCCTAAGGGAACCTTCGGCGTCACCACGCCCATCTATTACATCAACGCCGCGCCGCATCTGGGCACCGCCTACACCACGGTGGCCGCCGACACCATCGCGCGCTACGAGCGCATGAACGGCTACGACGTGTCGTTCGTCACCGGCACCGACGAGCACGGCCAGAAGATCGCCGAGACTGCCGAAAAGAACGGCATGACCCCGCAAGCCTGGTGCGACTCGCTGGCCCCGGCCTTCACCGATGCGTGGAAGACGCTGGATATCGACTACACCAACTTCGTGCGCACCACCGAGGATCGCCAGACCCGTGCCGTGCAGAAGTTCTGGCAGGGGCTCTACGACGCGGGCTGGCTGTACAAGAGCGCCTACGAGGGCTGGTACTGCGTGCACGAGGAGACCTATTACGCCGAGAGCGATCTGGAGAAGAACGAGGACGGCGAATTCGTGTGCCCCGACTGCAAGCGCCCGGTGCGCTACGAGTCCTCGGGCGAGGAGAACTGGTTCTTCAAGCTCTCCGAGTTCCAGGACAAGCTCCTCGCCTTCTATGACGAGCACCCCGACTTCATCCGACCGGTCAGCCGTCGCAACGAGATCGTCTCCTTCGTGAAGGGCGGCTTGCAGGATCTGTCCATCTCCCGCTCCAGCTTCGACTGGGGCATCCCCGTGCCTTGGGATGAAGGCCACGTGTTCTACGTGTGGGCCGACGCGCTTATCGCGTACCTCACGGGCATCGGCTACGGCGACTCCGAGCGCGAGGCCGAGTTCGATCGTCGCTGGCCCATTCAGTACCATTTCGTGGGCAAGGACATCACCCGCTTCCACTGCGTCATCTGGCCGGCCATGCTCATGGCCGCCGGCATGCCCATCACGCACACGGTGTTCGGCCACGGCTTTCTGCTCACCAAGGGCGAGAAAATGTCGAAGTCGAAGGGTAACGGCCTTATGCCGGCCGACTTGGTGCGCGTGTTCGGTGTGGACGCCTACCGCTACTACTTCATGAGCGACGTGCAGTTCGGCCACGACGGCTCCATCTCCATGGAACGCATGGTGCAGGTGTACAACGCTGACTTGGCCAACACCTGGGGCAACCTCGTCTCCCGCGTGACGAACATGACCACGAAGTACTTCGAGGGCCGCGTGCCCGAGGCTCCGGCGGAAGCCGCTGACAACCCGCTGCGCGAGATCGCCGATGGGCTGTATGCGGAATACGACGCCTGCATGGCCGAGGTGGACTTCACCGGGGCTGCGGCGGCCGTGCAGAAGCTGGCGAGCCGCGTGAACCTGTACGTGGAGGAGAGCGCCCCCTGGACGTTGGCGAAGGATCCCGCGCGTGCCGATGAGCTGGCCGGGGTCATCTACAACTGCCTGGAGGCCATCCGCATCATCGCCCTGTACATGGCGCCGTTCATGCCGAACACCTCGGCCGAGGTGTTCCGTCGCCTGGGCCTGGGAGAGATCGCCGACACCACCGACATCCAGGAGGCCACGGCCTGGGGCCAGCTGCCCGCCAGCGTCGCCGTGGAAGTGGGCGACCCCCTCTTCCCCCGCCTGGATGTGGATAATCTGCCCGAGCTGTAGGCGATCATGAGAGACCAAGATCCCGTTTTTTATGACGCGCTGTTCCGACAGAAGCGCAAGGGGGGCAAGTGGCGCGTGATGCCCTCGCCGGTGCTGGAGGGCCCGGTGGCCGACACCCATGCGCATCTGCAGATGCTGGCCGACCCGGCTTGCGAGCTGGCCCGTGCCGGCGCTCACGGCGTCGCCTTCGTGGAGACCATCGTCGATCCGGCCGAGGACGGCTTCGCCACCTTCGACGACCTGCCTCTCTGGCTCATGGAGGCCGCGCGCGATCTGAAGGTCATGGAAGAAGAGGACGACGGGGCGGCTGGCATTGTCGCTGCCCCGGCGGTGCCCCATGTGCGCATCGCGGCCGGTGTGCACCCGCACAACGCCAAGGACTGGACGCCGGAGCTTAAGGCCGCCCTGCGCGAGCGTCTGCGCGACCGCCGCGTGAGCGCGGTGGGGGAGATCGGGCTCGACTACCACTACGACCTGTCGCCGCGCGATGTGCAGCAAGAGGTCTTCCGCGCCCAGATCCGCCTGGCCAAGGAAGCGGGGCTGCCCATCGCGCTGCATATGCGCGAGGCCCACGACGACGGTTTTGCCATTCTGAAAGAGGAGGGCTTCCCCGAGGCGGGGACTCTTCTGCACTGCTTCAACCTGGATGCCGCTGAGGTGGCGCGTTGGGTGGAGGCCGGCTGCTACATCGCCTTCGGGGGCCCGCTTACCTTCAAGCGCGCCGACGAGGTGCGCGAGGCCGCCAAGCTGGTACCGGCCGATCGCCTGCTCACCGAGACGGATTCGCCCTATATGACCCCCGAGCCTCTGCGCGGCACCGACTGCGGCCCGGCCCACACCATCTACACCGCCGACGTGCTCTGCGAGGTGCGCGGCGCCGACACCCCCGAGGCCCGCGCCGCCCTGCTCGCCCAGCTCTACGAAAACGCCCAGCACCTCCTCAACCGCCCACCCACCCCGTGGCAGAGGGAAAACGCCTAGGAGAAGATAAAAGTAAGCGCCATAACTGCTGCGTCTTCAGCTTGATCTAGCACCGCGGGACAATGCCCCCAGCCAACGAGAGATTGGGGTTGCGATGACGATGATGAAGCCAGACGAGCGCCGGGCCATGCGCCGGCAGCAGATCGAGCAGTTCCTCGCCAGCGACATGGGCGTGATGGAGTGGACCAAGCTCAACCGCATGAGCACGTCGACCTTCTACCTGTGGCTGCACAGGTTCCAGGACGAGGACCCGGAGACCTTCGGGCGCCGCGAGCCCAAGGGCGGCGGGTGGATCGAGCTGAGCCGCGCCGAGCTCAGGGACAGCGTCGCTCTCGCAAAGGCGGACGACCCCGCACCAGCAGCGCCTGTTGTCGCGGCCGCCGCGCCCATCCCGGCACCGACCCCCGACCATCGCCCCGCCACATGTGCCCCATCCGGGGCAGCGTCTCGCCCTTCGGGTCGGTCACGAGGTGGTTCGAGTTCAGCTGCATGATGTTGGGCTCGAAGAACCCCCTCGTCTTCCCGGAGCCGGAGCCGCCCACCACGAGCACGTTCCGGTTGCGCTCGAAGCGTCGGTCGTGGTCGGGCCGGTCCATCGCCATCCCAAAGTGCTTCGTGAGGACGATGTTTCTGTCGGGGTTCTCGAGGTTCATGAATCGCCTGCCCTCGCGGACGGTGCCCCAGCGGGCGCTGCCGTGCTCCTCGCCCTGCCGCTCCGGGTTCCCGTGCGTGAGCGACCACGCCCAGGCGCACCACACGGCGCAGGCGGCCACGAGCCCCGTCGCGAGCGCGGCAGCCTCGAGCGAGAGGGGGCCGTGGCCTAGCAGAAAGGAAGGAAGGCGCTTGGCCGCTTCCGTGAGGTTGACCGCGGGACTGCCCGGAAGCGAGAGCAGGCATGCGGCGTACGAGTTCCCGAGGAGGAAGGCGGCGATGGAGGCGAGGGCTGCCGCCATGATTCGTGCAGTCGTCATCTCGCCCGCACCTCCTGCATGCGGGGTCCCCGCGTTGCAGCGCGCGTGGTGGCGCCCTCTGCCTCGAGGGCCGACGCCGCCGCGCGGGCCTGCCTGGCGTCCGCGACGCGGAACAGAAGGTGCTCCCTACCCGTGGCGGGCTCGACGAACCACGCCGAGTCGACGGCGTGCGCCCTGAGCTTCGCCTCGATGATCCCCTTGATGCCGGCATAGTCCTCGATCTCCTGAAACTCGGCCATGTCGAGCTTCGCCCATTCGGCGGGCTTCTCGCGGGCATCGCCTTCCCCCGCGGCTCCGCGCGTCGCGGCCGTGGCGTTCTCGAACGCGCTCCGCATCCGCCTCGCGCGGTCGTACATCGCCCTCTCGCCCATGCGCTCCCCGAAGCGCGAAGTCCTCTATCATCTTCTCTCCGGCGTCGTCGCCGTAATCGCTCGCCATTCTCGGCCCCTTCCGCATCGGCGGAAGGTCGCGCCTCCCGCTTCCTCAAACAGATTGCTCGCCATGCCTCGGGCATGGCGAAGGCGGTGGGAAGGCCGATGGCGCGAAAATGCAGGGCAGGGCTATGAGTGCCGAGAGGGCGGCGGTCCGGGCGGTATGCCTAGCGGCGCGGTCCATGCGGCACCTCCTCGCTAGAATCGGAAAGGGCCCGCATGGCTCGCCGGCCCGTAGTCCTCCACCATCCTCCTGTGTGTTTCGGCCAGGTCGCTCGCCTGCTCCTTCGTGAGGAAGCAGGCGAGGCTCATGTCGCGCCCGCTCTATCCTTGCGACTATGAGATTGGCCTGGTTCATCCGCTTCCCCGCTCTGAAAATTTCTTTCGTGTGTCGGAAAACTCGGATTGCCAATTCTTCCGAATTTCTGTGAACCTTATCAATTGACCTATGCATCGCGGAGAAAAAGGCCTGTTTCGAGGCCTTTTGTCTCCATTCTGGGAATATATCCTGCTCATTTAGGGTTATTCGCGCTGAAAGATTTTGACTAGCTTGGTGTCCTTTATTTCGTAAATAATGTCTGCGACGTTCTCGACCAGCCTCTTATCGTGGGAGACGAACACTATCGTTCCGACATAGGCGCTCATCATCTGCTCGAGGGCTTCGGCGCTCTTGATGTCCAGGTAATTTCCAGGCTCGTCCATGAGCAAGATGTTGTATCTGCCCAGCAGCATCTTCGCGAGCAGCAGCTTGATGACTTCGCCTCCCGAGAGAACGCCAACGTCCTTTGCCAGGTCACGCGGTCCGATTCCCATAGAGGCGAGGATGCTTCGGATTTCGGTCATGCTGTACTCGCAACCATCCTGCATGAACGAGATCGCAGACTGACGGGCGTCGAACTTGTAGCCTGTTTGCTCGAAGTAACCGATCTCTGCCTTGGGAGAGATGTTGATACCGTCGGCGCGTCGAGCGATTGCCTTCAGCAGGCTGGTCTTTCCTGTACCGTTGCCACCGGTGATGGCCACTTTGGCACCGAGCGGTATCTCGAATTTCGCGTGGTCATAGAGCATGCGGTTGCCGAAGCTCAAGCTGAAATCGTCTGCCGAGATGGGAAATTTACTATGCAGTTCCAGGGCCTTGCTCTGGCGGAACCGCACGGTGCGAATGCTGTCGGGGGCCTCAACCCCTTCGAGCGCTTCGAGGCGCTTCTCCATGTTCTTAGCCGCCTGGTACATCCTCTTCTGTTTGGTGCCGGTTGCTTTCTGATGCCCCAATCGACCTGCATTCTCGTTGCTTTTCTTTGCGCCCTTCTGCTTGGCGTCGACCTGCCGTGCTTTTTTCCGTTGTTTTTCGATGGCGGCTTCAAGGCGCTCGCGCTCGCGCATCGCCTCTTCGTATCGAGCCGCCTGAACTTTGCGCTCTTCTTCTTTCTGTCGCAGATAGTCGGAGTAGTCACCCCAGAATTCGGAAATACCGCCGTCTTTGAGCTCCCAGATCTTGTCCACTACCTGATCGAGAAAATAACGGTCATGGCTCACAATGAGCAGGGCTCCATCAAATGCCTTGAGTTGTCCGACGAGAAGGCTGATGCCGTCTTGGTCGAGGTGGCTCGTAGGCTCATCAGCAAAGATCGCGCTTGCCTGCTGGGAGAGCGCAGAGGCAATCTTGGCGCGTGTCTCCTCTCCGCCGCTCATCGTCTCCTGCGCCACTCCGGCGACGTTGAGACGGGAGAGCATCTCACCACTGCCCTGAGCCGCATCAAGGTCGAGTTCATCGAGTTGGCCGATGAGGGCAACGCTGCCGAAACGCCTGACGTCGGCGTCCGCAATGGTAAGATTGCCGCTCAGAATTTTAAGCAGGCTGGTTTTGCCTGCGCCATTGTCTCCCACCAAGCCGATGCGATCGTAGGAGTAGATTTCCAACTCTTCGATATCTAGGATATCGCGGCCGGCATATTCCAAAAAGATGTCTTTAGCTTTGACTATGAGTTCCATAGGTTGAACCGCCTTTTGTGTATTAGCGTTTTACTGGGAGCGCAGCCATGCCAAAAAAGATTGCTCACGTCGATTTTTCGCCTTTGCCCAATTGCCGGCGCGAGCGTTTTGACCTTGCGCAAGCCGGCAAATCCGAAAATGATAGTTGGCGACGAATAAGGAGCGCGATGTGGGATGTCGGTGCAATACCTCGTCGTCGCAAGGGCTTGAAGGCTGACGCTTGAACCGATGGCTGCTGCCTCTTTTTTTCGAATACTTGGGCTATTGAATCTGCCCGG
Source organism: uncultured Adlercreutzia sp. (assembly GCA_902478715.1). GTDB lineage: Bacteria > Actinomycetota > Coriobacteriia > Coriobacteriales > Eggerthellaceae > Adlercreutzia. Next base: position 1,417 of record CABSMC010000043.1, on the reverse strand, counting down.
TGTCTCTTTTCCCCACGTTTCGGACGCTCGGAGCAAGCAGCATAGCCATCGCAAGCAGTACCATGGTCGCTCCAGAGCCGACGAACCATAACGGAGCTCCGAGCAGGTCCGCAAAAACGGAGGGGGCTGCGAGGCCCATGGGCATGGCCCACGCCATGATGGTTCCGTAGAGGCCGAAAACGCGGCCTAGGTACTCAGGAGGTATCTGCTCCTGCATAAGGGCAGTCTGGGTTCCCGCGTACAACGGGGAGCATGCGCCCATAAGAAAGCTCACCGGCAGGAAAGCAGCGAACAATGACGGGCCGAGCGATCCGGATACGATTGCGGCAATGCCGAAGCCGGCAATCGCGGTGACCATGGTGAACGACCTATTGCGGAACCCTCCCGTAACCGCCAAGATGCCGGACCCAGCCAGCATGCCTGCAGAAAAAAGGATTTCCACCAAAGCAGCATCCCCCGTGCTACCGCCAAAATGTCCCAAGGTCATTATTGGGAACAATGCCGCGAGTGGGGAGCACGCGAAAGCGAAGACGAACCCGCACCAAAGAAGGGCGAACAACCCCCTGTGCCCTCTAATCAGCTTGTAGCCGTCCGAAATCTCAGAGAAAAGTTCTCGAACTTTATTGGAAAAGGACGAACTGTGGTCGGCTTCGTCGAGTCCTCCTGCGTCTATCCGCGCGGCGAGGACAGCTAGAGAAGCGAAAAGTGCCCCCAGCACGTCGAGGGCAATCATGGCGGTAATGCCCGCCACAGGATAAATCACTGCCGCGAGCGCGGCGCCAAGAATGTATCCGCCGGACTGAATCGCCTGCATCACTCCCGATAGGCGAACGAGATGCTCTGGCGGGGCGAGATGGGGCGTGAGGGATTGGGAGGCCGGCGTGTAGAACGAAGTGCCAACTGCGCGGAGAAACAGGGCGATGAGGATTGGCCATGCAGGTAAGCTGCCGCCCAACGAGGCAATCGCCAAAGCGGCGCCCACCGCGGCAATGAAGAGGTCGGCGCCGATAAGAACACGTTTCAAAGGCAGTCTGTCGACAACGGCACCCGCAAGGCCTCCGAACAAAGCAATCGGCAGAAAGCCTGCTAACGATGCCAGGGAGAGGAGAGAAGACGACCCTGTCGTGAGGGCGAGATGCCAAATAAGACCCATTTGGAGAATCGAACTCGTCAATGTCGAAACGAGCTCGCCGCCCCATACGAAACAAAGCTTGAATTGCCATGAATGGCACAGCAGAGCAGACCTGCCCCGAGAGGTTTCAAATATCATGGTTATGTCCAATTGTGAAATGGCGTGCAGAAAAACAGCGCGACGCCACAACAGCGCCGCTTTCTAGGCGCTCATCCACGTGCGGAAAAGACCAACCACGACACCCCTCCTTTGTTAATTCGGTCTGGCAAACCATGTAATATTAAC
>CABSMC010000042.1 GCA_902478715.1 uncultured Adlercreutzia sp. | reverse complement strand
TGCTTGGACAGGTCGTCGTAGACGATGAGCACGGCGCGGCCCTTGTTCTCGGAACCCGCGGGCTTGCCGTCCTCGCCGTTGTAGACGAAGTACTCGCCCATGGCGGCGCCGGCCATCGGCGCGATGTACTGCAGCGGAGCGGAGTCGGAGGCGGTGGCGGCCACGATGATGGTGTTCTTCATGGCGCCGTGGCGCTCGAGGGTCTCCACCACGCCGGCCACCGTGGAGGCCTTCTGGCCGATGGCGACGTAGATGCAGATCATGTCCTGATCTTTTTGGTTGATGATGGCGTCGATCGCGATAGCGGTCTTACCGGTCTGGCGGTCGCCGATGATGAGCTCGCGCTGGCCGCGGCCGATCGGCACCATGGAGTCGATGGCCAGGATACCGGTCTGCATCGGCTCGTTCACGGGCTGGCGGGAGATAACGCCGGGAGCCTTGAACTCCACCGGGCGCGTGCCCTCGGCCTTGATGGGGCCCTTGCCGTCGATGGGCTGGCCCAGCGGGTTCACCACGCGGCCGAGCATGGCCTTGCCGGCGGGAACCTCCACGATACGACCGGTCGTGCGGACCTGGTCGTTCTCCTTGATTGCGGTGACGTCACCCAGAAGCACGGCGCCGACCTCGTCCTCTTCGAGGTTCTGGGCCAGACCGTACACGGTCTTGCCGCCCTCTCCGATGAACTCGAGCAGCTCGCCGGCCATGGCATCGCGCAGGCCGTCAACGCGCGCAATGCCGTCGCCGACCTGGATGACCGTGCCCACTTCGCGAGACTCGACGCTGACGTTCAGCTGCTCGAGCTGCTTCTTCAGCGCCTCGTCGATGGACTGTGCGGTGATTTCAGTCACTAGCATTCACCTCCATCTGTTGTGTCCTTGAGGACGTTGCGGGCGCGATTGAGCTGCGAGATCATGCTCGCGTCAATGTAGTTGCCGTCAACATCCATGATGATGCCGCCCAGGATGGACGCATCGATGCGCTCGCGCAGCACCGCGCGCCGCCCCAGATCGGCCTCGGCTTTTTCCGTAATGAGTTGGCGCAGTCCGTCGTCGAGCGGCACGGCGGTGGTCACGTCGACCACGCAAATGCCCAGCTTGTCGCCCAGCAGCTCGCGGTACGCGTCATAGACCCGCGGCAGCAGGTCCGCCTGGCCGCGCTCGGCCATGACCGCGAGCACCTCGCGCAGCGCCAGATGGCAGTCGGCGAAGACGCCTTCCACCAGCTCCTTGCGCTGGGCGGGGGTGAAGTCCGGGTTCGACAGGCTCTGAGTCAGCTCCAGATCGGCGCGCATGAGGCGGATGATCTCGCCCATCTGCTCGCGCACCTCAAGCACTGCCTCCTGGCCGCCGGCGGTATGGGCGGCATCGAAGAGCACCGATGCGTAAACCGCGACTTCCTCTTTCACGACGAGACGATTAGTTGCCATTGAAACTACCCGCCTCTTTGACGTAGCGCTCGATGATGGCGCGGTGCTCACCCTCGGTGAGATCCTCGCCGATCAGGCGCGCGGCCACATCGACCGAGGTGTCGGCCACGGTGGCCTGCAGCTCGGAGATGGCCTGCTTCTTCTCGGCCTCGATGGCGGCCTTGGCCTTCGCGATCATGTCGGCGGCCTCGGTTTGGGCCTGGGCGGTGATGTCCGCCTTGACGGCCTCGCCCACCGAGCGGGCGTCGGCGATGATCTGCGCGGACTGGGCCTTGGCGTCGGCCAGCTGCTTGTTGTACTCAGCCAGCACGCGCTCGCTCTCGATCTGAGCTTCCTCAGACTTCTTCAGGGCCTCGCGGATGGTGTTCTCGCGCTTCTCCAGCATGCCGGCAAACATCGGCCAGCCGAACTTCGCGAGAATGATCCAGAGGATGATGAAGGCGATGAGCATGGGGATGAACTCCGCCATGTCCGGGAGGATGGCGGAGATGCCGCCCTCCTGTTCCGCCTCAGCAGCGAACGCGAGCGCCGGGAAAGCAGCGTTGAGAGCCAGGGCGCCGAAGGCGACCTTCGCAACTGCTTTGTTCGCTCTTGTCTTCACGTGCAATTCCTCCTTCCAGCCTTATAACGGCTATGACAACCGGTTAAAGACTAGAACTAGAGGATGAAGGCGAGAACGAAGCCGATGAGGGCCAGGGCCTCGGCCAGAGCGGCACCGATGATGAAGTTCGTGAACAGACGGCCACCCACCTCGGGCTGGCGGGCGGTGCCCACGCAGCAGCCGTAGCAGGCGATGCCGATGCCGAGGCCGGGGCCGATGGTGGCCAGGCCATAGCCGACGAGCTTCAGCGCAGCAATGACGAATACAGTTTCCACAGTTTCCTCCTTTAGGTCGTTTTTGAGCCTGTTTCCCAAAAACACTTACGGATTATGGTTTCCGGCTTTGGAGGAGCCGGCTTAACCCAAACGGGGTTGGGGCGTGCTGCCCCGGGGTGCGCGGACGCGTGGCGCGGCGCGCGGAAGCGGTTCCTAGTGGGCGCTCGTGGCGATCTGGACGTAGACCGCGGAGAGCACCGTGAACACGTAGGCCTGAAGGAACGCCACCAGCGTCTCCAGGGCATACATGGCGATGAGCAGCAAGAACCAGGGCAGCGACAGCACGCCGGTCAGCGGATCGAGGGCCTGGATGCCGCAGGTGAGGAACACGCTGGAGGCCAGGGCGAAGATGCCCAGCACCATGTGGCCGGCGAACATGTTGCCGTAAAGTCGGACGGCGAGCGTGAGCCAGCGGATGCAGGTAGAGATGAGCTCCAAAAACCAGATGATCGGCACCATGACCTTCGGCAGGCCCGCCGGGGCGAAGGACTTCAGGTAGCCCAGGCCGCCCTTGGCCTTGATGCCCCAGACGTTGAAGTAGATAAACGAGATGGTGGCGAGCGCCCAGGTCACCGAGATGGTGCCCGTCGGCGTCTTGCAGCCGGGGATGAGACCCACGAAGTTCGAGATGAGGATGAAGAAGAACAGCGTGGCGAGGAAGGGCACGTGCTTCTTGAAGCCGTGGCCGATGATGCCCTCGCCCATGTCGTTGCGCACGAACTGGTAGCCGTACTCAACGGTGTTGACGAACTTGTTCGTCGGGATGAGCGTGAGTTTGCGGCCCACGACGAGGATCAGCACCAGCGTGATGATCCAGCAGATGACCATCCACAAAATGTACTGGGTGACTCCGCCGAAAACCACGGTGGGATCGAAGGATGCCTGAAGATGAGGTACCTCTTCAGAGAGCGTTGAAAGAGCGTCCACGTATCAACCTTTCCTAGCTTTTCCGTGCCAGCCGCGTCACGCCGAACACGATGGCGGTGACGGACAGGGCCCCGGCTTCCGACAGGACAAAGGGCAGCGCGGCATCCCGGTTGACGTTGATGCAGAGGATGGCGAAGGCGAACATGAGGACGAATGAGAAGAGCAGGCACAGCATGAGCACGCCCATGTGCCCCAGATTGCCCGCGTCCGTCATGTGCTTCACCCGATGCAAACCGAACACGAGGGGTGCAAACCCCACGATTCCCGCTGCCGCACCGAGTGCTATTGCCAGTACCATAACCTGCTTCCGTCGGGGCGCTTGCGCGCGCTTGTATACCCAATGTAAACCGCCGTATATGATAACGGCTCGTCTACAAAAGCTGAGCGATTTGGCCGATTTCTGGGTGAGCGGTGAAAAGAGCGCGGCGGCGGCTCTCCCTTCTGAGCAGGGAAAATTTGTGCAAGTGCACTAAAACAGAGGCCTTCGGCGCGCCCTTCGTCGTGCGTACCGACTTTTCCCTGATCTACTCCCCCGTGTACTCCCGGACGAGGATGCCGGACTCGGCCAAAAGCTCCTGGGACAGCTCGTCGGGATACGGGTTCTGGTAGACGATCTCGGTGATGCCGGCGTTGATGAGCATCTTGGCGCACACGACGCAGGGCTGCGTGTTCACGTAGATGGTGGCGCCGGCGATGTTGATGCCGTAGCGGGCCGCTTGGATGATGGCGTTCTGCTCGGCATGCAGGCCGCGGCAGATCTCGTGGCGCTGGCCGCTCGGCACGCCCAGCTGCTCGCGCAAACATCCGGTCTCGCTGCAGTGGGTAAGGCCGGTGGGCACGCCGTTGTAGCCCGTGGCCAGGATGCGGCGATCCTTCACGATGACGGCGCCGACGCCGCGGCGCAGACAGGTGGTGCGGGTGGCCACGTCGTTGGCCATCTTCATGAAGTACTCGTCCCAGCTGGGACGGTTATCTTCTGCCATGGTTGTTCCTTCCCTTCGCGGAGAGGGGCGGCCGCACTCCGCAGGCACGCCCCGCTACACTGTTCGCCTTCGGCTCAGGCGCTTCGCTCCTTCATGCTTTTATGTTGCGACCTTCGGTCGCGGCTAGGCAGTGTTCAGAGGGTGCCAGCAGAGCACGCCCGCCCCTCTCCGCTGCCGAACCTCGGTCGAAAACGGGCTGTTCCAGTCGCTGCGCAACCTGCGCGCGGGGGTCCCCGCCGACCTCCCCGCCTGCCGAGCTATACTCGAAAAACTTACTCCGTTCCGAAGATGCGGTCGCCGGCGTCGCCGAGGCCGGGGACGATGTAGGCGTTCTCGTTGAGGCCGTCGTCGATGGCGCAGGTGTAGATGATGAGGTCATCGTCGGCGGCGAGCAGACGCTCGATGCCCTCCGGGGCCGAGACGAGGCACAGAAAGCGGATGGTGCCCGACACGCCCGCCTCGCGCAGGTACTTGACGGCCGCCTCGGCGGAACCGCCGGTGGCGAGCATGGGATCGAGCACGTAGACGCGGCGGCTCGCGATGTCGCGGGGCAGCTTGTCGTAGTAGCTCTCGGGCTCGTGGGTCTCCTCGTTGCGCTGCATGCCCAGATGCCCCACGCGGGCCCGGGGGATAACCTCCAGCGCTCCATCCACCATGCCGAGGCCCGCGCGCAAAATGGGCACGAAGGCCACCTTGCGGCCCGTGATCTGCTTGGCATCGAAAGGCGCGATGGGCGTTTGGATGAACACGTTGGTCAGCGGCAAGTCGCGGGTGGCCTCGTAGGTCTCGAACAGGGAGAGCTCGCGCACGACATCGCGAAACTCGTTGGAAGGGGTGTGCTTGTCGCGCAGGATGGCCAGCTTATGCTGCACGATGGGATGATCGAGGACGACAACGCGGTCGTTCCATTCCATAGTTTAGTTCCTTTCGTCCGGTGCGGGGGCGGACGGGGCCTCCGTGCTCAAGCAATGGCTCGCCTTGTGGAACAGTCCACTGGACTGTTCCAGTCGCTGCGCAACCTGCGCGCGGAGGCCCCGTCCGCCCCCGCACCTGCACAACCTCTGCTGCTTTTAGTACTCCAAGCCCGGGTACAGGGGATGGGCTTCCAGCAGGGCGTCTACGCGGCGACGCACGTCGGCGAGCTTGGCGTCGTCGGTGGCGTTGAACACCGTGGTCGCGATGAGCTGGCCGATCTCGTAGAAATCCTCGGCGGTGAAGCCACGGGTGGTGGCGGCCGCGGAGCCCACGCGGATGCCGCTCGTCACGAAGGGAGAGCGCTGCTCGTTGGGGATGGAGTTCTTGTTCACCGTAAGGCCCACGGATTCCAAGAGCTTCTCGGCGTCCTTGCCGGTGATGTCGGAGGCCGTGAGATCCACGAGACACAGGTGATTGTCGGTGCCCCCGGAGACGAGGCGCAGGCCGCCGTCGGTCATGCCCTCGCCGAGGGTGCGGCAGTTCTCCACCACGTGCTCCATATAAACACGGTAATCGGGGCGCAGCGCCTCGCCGAAGGCCACGGCCTTGCCGGCGATGACGTGCATGAGCGGGCCGCCCTGAGCGCCGGGGAAGATGGCCTTGTTGATCTTAGGTCCCAGCTCGTCCGAGTTCGTGAGGATGAAGCCACCGCGCGGACCGCGCAGGGTCTTGTGGCTCGTGGAGGTGACGATGTCGGCGTGGGGCACCGGGCTCGGGTGCAGCCCGGCGGCCACGAGGCCCGCGATGTGGGCCATGTCCACCATGAGGTAGGCGCCCACCTCATGGGCGATGTTTGCCATGCGCTCGAAGTCGATGAAGCGCGGGTAGGCCGAGGCGCCTCCGACGATGACCTTCGGGCGGCACTCCTTCGCGATGCGCTCGAGCTCGTCGTAGTCGATGGTTTCGGTCTCGGGGTTCACGCCGTAGGAGACGATGTTATACAGAAGACCGGAGAAGTTCACGGGGCTGCCGTGGGTGAGATGTCCACCGTGGTCGAGGCTCATGCCGAGCACCGTGTCGCCGGGCTCGATGATGGAAAGATATGCGCCGAAGTTCGCGCTGGCACCGGAATGGGGCTGGACGTTGGCGTACTTCGCGCCGTACAGCTCACAGGCGCGGTCGCGGGCGAGATCCTCCACCATGTCGACCTTCTCGCAGCCGCCGTAGTAGCGCTTGCCGGGATAACCTTCCGCATATTTATTGGTGAGCACGCTGCCCACGGCCTCCATGACGGCGCGGGAGGTGAAGTTCTCCGACGCGATGAGTTCCACGCTCCCCCGCTGGCGGGCGAGCTCGGCGCGCAGGCAGTCGGTCACCTGCGGATCTTCAGCGGTGAGAAATTCCAAAGCCATCTACTGTCTCCTTTGCTAGTCGAGAGCCATGATCTTTTCGACGCGGCCGGCGTGGCGGCCGCCGCCGAAATCGGTGGCGAAGAAGGTGTCGAGGATGCGCTCGTTCTCCTCGAGCGGCACAAAGCGCCCGGAAAGGGTGATGACGTTCGCATCGTTGTGCTCGCGGCACAAGGCGGCGAACTCGGGGTTGATGATGTTGGCCGCGCGCACGCCGGGCACTTTGTCGGCGGCCATAGCCATGCCGATGCCCGTTCCGCACACGAGCACGCCGAAGTCGGCCGCGTCGTCGGCCACGTCATGGGCCACGGGGGCCGCATAGTCGGGGTAATCGACGCGTTCCGCGTTGTCGGGACCGCGATCGATGACGTCGTACCCCTTCCCCACCAGATAATCCACCAGGGCCTGCTTCTGCTCGAAGCCGGCGTGGTCGCTTCCGATGCTCACGCGCATGGGCCACTTCCTTTCCGTCGCGAATGCCTTGAGGTTCTATTGTAGGCGCTCGACCGCCGCCGCGCCCCCTCGCTCACGCTTTCCGCACCAAATCGGGAGAGACGGGCGAAGTCCTAGCTGCGGACGCGGGAGACGGCTTCGTGCCAGGCGGCGAGGCGGGCGGCGCGCATCGGCTCGTCGAAGGTAGGGAGGAAGCGATCCTCCCCCTCGCGCAGGGCCGCCAGCTCCTCGGTGCTCTTCCAGAAGCCCGTGGAAAGACCGGACAGGTAGGCAGCGCCGAGAGCGGTGGTCTCGGCGTTGTCGGGGCGGCGCAGGGGCGCGCCGAGCATGTCGGCTTGGAACTGCATGAGGAAGTCGTTGGCCGCCGCTCCCCCATCGACGTTCAACACCGAAAGCGGCATGTGCGCGTCCTCGGCCATGGCACGGGCGAGGTCGCACACCTGGTAGGCGATCGACTCCAGGGCCGCCCGCACGATATGGGCGCGCCCGGCGCCGCGGGTGAGGCCGAGAATAGCACCGCGAGCGTCGGCATCCCACCAGGGGGCGCCCAGGCCCGTGAACGCGGGCACGACGAAGACGCCGTCGGTTCCGGCCACGCTGCGGGCGATGGCGTCGGTTGCGGCGACGCTGTCGATGATGCCGAGCTCGTCGCGGAGCCACTGGATGAGAGCACCGGCCATGAACACGCTGCCCTCGAGCGCGTACTCGGTGCTCTGGATGCCAGGGGCCGAGGCGGCCACCGTGGTCACGAGGCCGTGCTCGCTCGCGCAGGCCTCATGCCCGGTGTGCATGAGCAGAAAGCAGCCGGTGCCGTAGGTGTTCTTCGCCTGGCCCGCATGGAAGCAGCACTGGCCGAAGAGCGCCGCCTGCTGGTCGCCCGCCACGCCGCAGATGGGAATGCCCTGGACGAGCCCGGGGTTCGCCGTCACGCCGAAGTTGCCGGAAGAGGGGCGCACCTCGGGAAGGATGGCCTCGGGGATGCCGAAGAGCTTAAGCAGGAAGGGATCCCAGCGCCTCTCGTGGATGTTGTAGAGCATGGTGCGGCTGGCGTTGGTCACATCCGTGGCGTGCACGGCCCCGTCGGTGAGCTTCCAAATGAGCCAGCTGTCCACGGTGCCGAAGCAGAGCTCCGCCGCCTCGGCGCGAGTGCGGGCGCCGGGCACCTCGCCTAAGATCCAGGCGAGTTTGCTGGCGGAGAAGTAGGCATCGGGCACGAGCCCCGTGCGCGCCGTGATCTCAGCTGCGGTAGCCGGGTCGCTCGCGATGGCCTCCACCATGGGCGCCGTGCGGCGGCACTGCCAGACGATGGCGTTCATGATGGGCTCGCCGGTGGTGCGGTCCCACACGATGGTGGTCTCGCGCTGGTTGGTAATGCCGATGGAATCGATCTCGTCGGTGCCCACATTCGACGACATGATGAGCTCTGCGAGCGCGCCCAGCTGCGAGGAGAGGATGTCTTGCGGGTCGTGCTCGACCCAGCCGGGCTGCGGGTAGATCTGGGGGAAGGGCCGTTGGACCGAGGCGACGGGGCGGCCGGCGCGGTCGATGAGCATGGCGCGGGAAGAGGTGGTGCCCGCATCGAGCGCTATGACGTACTTCTTCATGAACGGACCTCGATCCATTCCAGGATGAAATCGTATACTTCTTCTTTGCCGAGTTCATTGAGGATTTCGTGGCGCATGGCGGGGAACAGGCGGAGCGTCAGGTCCTCGGCGCCGGCGGCTTCCATGGACTCGGCGGCCTTCGCCACGCCCTTGCCGCACTTGCCGACGGGGTCGGCATCGCCGGACACGAAGAGGAGCGGCAGATCGTGGGGTGTATCGCGGTAGGTGGCAGGGGCGTTGGCGCGCCAGGCCAGCTCGGTTAAGGTGGCGTAGGCGCCGGCGCCGAACATGAAACCGCACGCCTCGTCGGCCATGAAGGCGTCGGCCACGGCCGGATCGCGGGAGAGCCAGTCGAAGGGGGTGCGGGCGTCTGTGATGGCGCGGCTGTAGGCGCCGTCGGCGAGGGCGTGCAGAAGCTTGCTGCGGTAGTCGTCGCCGCGCACGCGGGCGATGGCCCGGGCGGCCAGGTTGCCGGCGCGGGAGACGGCGACAGGCTCATTGGCCGTGCCGCAGATGATGGCGCCGGCAAGGCCCGACCCGTAGCGCGGCAGATAGCTGCGCAGCACGAGCGAGCCCATGGAATGCCCGAAGATGAAGTACGGCGTGCCGGACGCCACCTGCTGGGAGACGAGCAGGCGCAGCATCTGCGCGTCCTCGATCATGGCGTCGGCGCCGCCCTCGGCATCGATCACGCCGCGGCGCTCGGGCACGCCGGCCGTATCGCCGTGACCGATGTGGTCGTGGCCAGCCACGAGGTAGCCCGCGTCGGCGAGGAAGCGGGCGAAGTCGTCGTAGCGGTCGATGTGCTCGGCCATGCCGTGGATAAGCTGCACGACGCCGCGCGGCTTGAAGCAGCCGAGCTCGGGCTCGCCGGAGGCCGCATCCGTGCGCTCCATGGCCAAGGGCACCCAGAGGGCAGCGCGGACCTGGCTTTTCCCGTCAGCGGAGTCGAAGGCGAACTCGGTGCGGCCGACCGTCCCATCGGTACCGGCGACCGCCCCGCCAACGCGGGCAGCCGTCTCGTCGTTTCGACTCATGGCAAACATCCTTTCAGATCTTCCAGGGTAAGCGCGCCCGCCCGCAGGACGCGGGGGGCCTCGCCGGTGCAGTCTAGCACGGTGGAGGCGGTACCGGACGCGGGGGACGGCACCGGTTGATCGCTCGTCGCGAAGCGGATGCGTGCGGAAGGGGCGGCTTCGGCGAGATCGGGGGCAATGCTAGCGGCCGCAACGGCGTCGTCGGGCAGGTAGAGGCCGGCCGTGCGGGCCACCAACGCGCGATCGAGGTCTTCGACGCGGGCCGTATCGGAGGCGCCGGAGAGGTTGGCTGAGGTGACGGCCAGAGGACAGCCGGCGGCGCGGATGAGCCCGAGGGCCGCCTCGCTGGCGGGCATGCGCAGCCCGATGGTGCCCGCGGCCGATTGGAAGGCAGCAGAGACAGCCTCGGAGGCGCGCACCACCAGCGTGAGCGCCCCGGGCCAGAAAGCCTCGGCGAGGCGCTGCGCATAGGCGGGAACGTCCTTTCCGTAAACACCGAGTGCCTCGGGGCCTTCCACGAGCCACGCCACGGGCTTGCCCGCGTCGCGGCGCTTCAGGTCGTAGAGGAGCTGCGGACCTGCGGCTGCGCTCACGGAGATGCCCAGGCCGAAAACAGTGTCGGTCGGGAAGACGACGGCCTCGCCGGCGGCCAGGGCGCGGGCGGCCTCTTCCTTTGAGAGCGGACGGAAGGCGCCATCGAACGGGCAATCGCTCATCGGCTCCCCTCCTCGCAAGAAGCAATCTCACCCGACACCGGTTGCACCGATGCGGTTTCGTTGCAGAACGCGGGCGCTTCGGCTTCAAAAAGTCGTGCGGCGACGATGGCCTCGGCCACGCGCAGGCCGTCCACGGCGGCGCTCGTGATGCCGCCGGCGTAGCCCGCGCCCTCGCCGCAGGGGTACAGGCCGGCGATGTTCGACTGGAAGCGGTCGTCGCGCAGGATACGCACGGGGCTCGAGCTGCGAGCCTCCACGGCGGTCATGACGGCATCGGCATCGGCGAAACCGTGCAGCTTGCGACCCAAGGCCGGCAGCGCCTCGGCGAGGGCGTCGGCCACGAACGGCGGAAGGCAGCCGCGCAGGTCGCACCAGGCCACGCCGCGCGGATAGGTGGGCGTCACCGTGGCGCTCGGCGTGCCGGCGGTGTGCGCGAGGAAATCGCCTACCGTTTGGGTCGGGGCCGTGTACGGGGGGCGAAGCGCAGGGCCGGTTTCCGCGGCGACATCGCAGCCTCCCCCGTCTGTCGCTCCTTCGACAAGCACAACGTTCTCGCTCGAAAGAGCATCGGTGACTTCCGCGCCGTCGGCGGCCAGACCGCGGCCGAGAAGGTAGGCGTCCCGTTCTAACTGGCGCTGGAAGGCCACGCCTTCCAAAGGATCGTCGCCGGGCAGGTCGTCGGGACGCACTTCCACGAGCAGCGCGGCATTGGCGTTGGCGCCGGCGCGGGCGTGGCGGCTCATGCCGTTCACGCAAAGCCGCCCCTCCTCGCTGGCGGCGGCCACCACCTCGCCGCCCGGGCACATGCAGAAGCTGTAGACGCCCCGGCCGTCGGCGGTCTTCACCGCCAGCTTGTAGTCCGCCGCGCCGAGAGCCGGATGATCGGCAGCCGGGCCGTACTGGGCCTCGTTCACGAGGGCCTGGGGATGCTCGATGCGCACGCCGACGGCGAAGGGCTTGCGGGCCATGGCCGCGCCGGCCTCGCGCACCATTTGGAAGGTGTCGCGGGCGGAGTGTCCGCAAGCCAGCACGACGCGATCGGTCGCGACGACCTCCTCCGCGCCCGTGCGCTCGTCGACGAGGCGAACGGCGGCGATGCGCGGCTCGTCATCTTCGCAGCCGGCCCCCCTCGAAGCATCGGCGGCACTCGGTTCGGCAACGCCCTCGCCCGCAAGCACCAGCCCATCAAGGCGCGTAAGGAACCGCACCTCTCCCCCGGCCTCCTCGATGGCCCGACGCAGGTTGCGCACGACGTCGACGAGCAGGTCGGTGCCGATATGGGGCTTGGCGTCCACAAGGATGTCCGTCGGCGCGCCGGCCTCCACGAAGGTCTCCAGCACATGGCGGATATGGGGCGATTTGATGCCCGTGTTCAGCTTGCCGTCGGAGAACGTGCCCGCCCCGCCCTCACCGAATTGGATGTTCGTGCACGTATCGAGCGGCGCGCCGGCATTGAAGGCCTCGACGATTTCCACGCGATCGTCCACGGAAGCACCCCGCTCCACTACCAGCGGACGCAATCCGGCCCGCGCCAGATACAGCGCGCAGAACAGCCCCGCCGGCCCCGCCCCGACCACGACGGGCCGCAGCCCGGTCGGTTCTATGCGCGGTATCGAAAGAGGCTCAGGGGGCTCGTAGGCCTTCACCGCCACACCCTTCGCCGGCCGCAGCGCAACATCTTCCGCGAGCTCGACCGCCACGGTCACGACCCCGTGCACATTCGACTTCTTCCGCGCATCGATCGACCGCTTGAGCAGCTTCACCTCAACAAGCGCACCCCCCTTCACCCCGAGCGCCCGCGCGATTTCTCGGCGGAAGAGCGATTCGTTTTTTGGCAGGAGAGCATCAAGAGAAACCGGAACATTGGAAGCCTGAATCATGCGCGTAACCTTTCAGCTGCCGACCAGCCCGCGAGCAGCCCCGAGGCCCAGGCCCAGTGCAGGTTGAACCCGCCGCATGCCGCATCCACGTCCAGCGCCTCGCCGACGACGTAGAGCCCCGGCACGCGGCGCACCTCGCAGGTGCGGTCGTCCACCGCCCGGACGCTCACGCCCCCGCGGTGCACCTGGCACTGCCGCACGTCGCCGAGCCCCATCACGGGCAGGCGCAGACCCTTCAGCACCGGCGCCATGACGGCCGTCTCCCCCTTCGCCACGGGACGCGCCCCGTCCAGCGCCGCCGCTTCCAACAGCACATCGGCCACCGGCGCGAGCACCATGCCGCGCAGCATATCATCCCACGTCACATCGTGCCCGAGCGAGGCGCGCAGCATCTTGCGGCGCCGGTTGAGGAACGCCTCCATGTCGCACAGGCGAATCCAGGGCACAAAATCCACGGCGAGCACGTCGCCGGACTCGGCCAGGCGGCTCAGGTTGAAGGCGGCGATGCCCGAAACGCCGTACTTGCGGAACATCGCCTCGCCCACCTCGCGGGCCACTAAGCGCTCGCCTTCGTGGGTGCCCATCGGGAAACCGTGGCGGTTGAGCTCTTGGGACGACATCTTCTCGCCGGGGCGCCACAGTTCCAGCGCCCCGCGCACGCGGATATTGTCGAGGCGGCGCGGCCAGCGCGGCTCAGTGGCCAGCGGGGCCCAGCGTCGGCTCCGGCTCGCGGAAGGGAACGCCTCGGGCAGAAGCCCGCGCGCGACTGAACCGCCCACGGCCACGATGACCGCGTCGGCCCGCTCGAAGCGCCCGTCGGCCAGACGCAGCGTGAACGGGCCTCCCTCAGCGCGCGGCGGCTCCACAGCCGCGACCTCGCATTCCACGCGCTCCTCCACGCCCGCCGCAGCGCAGGCCGTCCGCAGGCAGTCGAGCACCGAGGCAGCCTTGTTCGCCAGCGGGTACAGGCGCCCCTCCCCTTCCTCGCGCCACATAAGGCCGTGATCGGAGAAGAACCCCAGCACGCCGTTCGGATAGGCGGTACTCGTCTTGGCCTGGGACGGCACGTGCCCGTGCGCCTGCCCCTCGAATTCCAAGAGCACGCGCCTCACGAATGCGGCGTTGCGGTAGTCGCCCTCGCCGGGCCGGGCATTCGAGAAGTTGCACCGCCCGTTGCCCGTCGCCAGAATGGAGCGCCCCACCCGGTCGGACGCCTCGTACACGACGACCCGCGCCGCGTCCTCCGCATCTCGCACGGCCTCGCCAGCCGCCACGGCTGCCGCCAGCCCGGAGGCCCCGCCGCCTATGATCGCAATCGTTTTCGCTTCACCCACGCCGCTTCCATTCACTCGCTTCCCGCTGTGATCTATGCTAGAATACGACCAACGGACCAGCCTGAGGTAGAGTGCAGGCGGCACCGTCGTTTAGTCGGGACCGCTAGTTGGCGCTAGCGGTCCTTCCTATTTCATCTACCTGGCCATTCTAACACGAGCGCCCCGCATGGCAGGGCGCTCGCTCATGACACACTATGTCGCTAGAACCTACTTGCTGTCCAGCTGCGGGATGGGGGCCTCGTCGCGCTCGTCGAGGTTGCCCTCGTACACATAATGGCGCGTCTCCTTCGCGATGAGCCCGGAAAGCAGCAGCACCATGATGATGTTCGGGATGGCCATAAGGGCGTTGGTGATGTCGGAGACCGTCCAGACCACCTCGCCCACGCCGATGGCCCCGAGGAAGGCCACCACCACGTAGAGCACCTGGTAGGGGCGGATGGCGCGCTTGCCGAACAGGTAGGTGACGCAGCGGTTGCCATAGTAGGACCAGCCCAGGATGGTGGAGTAGGCGAACAGAATCATGCCGAAGATGAGGATGGGCGTGCCGATGTAGGGGATGCTGGCGAAAGCCGCAGAGGACAGCGCCGCGCCGGCGGTGATGTTGCCGGCCATGATTTCGGACTGCAGGTCGGCGTTGCCGAGCATCGTGGACACGAGCACGAGACCGGTGAGCAGGCAGATGATGACCGTGTCCCAGAAGGTGCCGGTCATGGAGACGAGCGCCTGACGGGCCGGGTTGCGGGTCGCGGCCGCCGAGGCCACGATGGGCGCGGAGCCCAGGCCCGACTCGTTGGAGAACAGGCCGCGGGCGCAGCCGAACTGCAGGGCCAGCATGAGACCGGACCCGAGCGCGCCGCCGAAGGCCGCCTTGGCGGTGAAGGCGCTCTCCACGATGAGGCAGAACGCGGGCCAGACGAGCTCCCAGTTCATGCCGAGGATGACAACGCAGCCCCAGATGTAGGCGATGGCCATGAAGGGCACGAGCTTCTCGCACACATTCGAGATGACCTTCACGCCGCCGAAGATGACGATCGACACCATGATGACGATGGCAAGCCCGATGCCCCAGGCGGGCACGCCGGGCAGATTCGTGGAGATGACCTCGGTCATGGCGGAGGACTGCACGGCCGACCCGATGCCGAAGGATGCGATGGCCGCGAACAGGGCGAAGGCCCCGGCGCCGAGCAGCGCCCACCACGGCGTCTTGCCGTCCTTGTCGGTGAAGCCGCGCTTCCACGCGTACATGGCGCCGCCGAGCATGTCGCCGTTGTGATCCTTCACGCGGTACTTCACGGCGGCAAAGGTCTCGGAGTACTTCGTGGCGATGCCGAACACGCCGGTGATCCACATCCAGAACACCGCGCCCGGGCCTCCCGCGATGATGGCCGTGCCCACACCGACGATGTTGCCGGTGCCGATGGTGGCCGACAGCGCCGTGCACAGCGCGCCGAACTGGCTGATGTCGCCGGGGGCATCGGGATCCTTGGTCACCGACAGCTTGATGGCCGTGGGCAGCTTGCGCTGGATGAAGCCGGTGCGGAAGGTCAGAAAGATGTGCGACCCCAGCAGCAGCACGAGCATCGGCGGCCCCCAAACGAAGGCGTCGATGCTGTTGATGATATCGACGATCATGTCCATGTGGCGGTTCTCCTCTCAGTGAGCGCAGTGCGGCGGGACTTTAAAGCCAGCGGCTCGGCGCGGCGGTCCCGGCGAGGCAGGGCGCGCTCATCGGGCCTTCGCACTTTAACGTGCTAAAGTAGCCGCATTATAGAGGGAGAAGTTGAGCGCTTTTGTTAACAATGGAAGAATTCCCCGCAAGCGGCACGTCGCAGGCGACACGCCTCAGGCAGCATCCTGAGCACTTTCGGTCTTTCTGGACAAAAAGAGGAAAAGTGATCTCACATTCCTTAAAGCTGCGAGCCCTTTACGCGAGGCACGGGCTCGGCGTACTCCTCGTCGAGGTGGCCATCGTAGACGTAGTGCCTGGTCTCCCGAGCGATCATGCCCGACAACAGCAGAATGACGATGATGTTGGGAATGGCCATCAGCGCGTTGCCGATGTCGGAGATGGTCCACACCACGTCCCCCACCCCGATGGCGCCGAAGAAGGCCACGGCCACGTAGATCACCTGGTACGGCTTGATGCCGCGGGGCCCGAACAAGTAGGCCACGCAGCGGTTGCCGTAATAGGACCAACCGAGGATGGTGGAATAGGCGAAGGCGCACATGCCGAGCACGAGCACCGGCGTCCCGAACACGGGGATCTCGGCGAAGGCGGCGCTCGCGAGGGCGGCCCCGGTGAAGATGGAGGGGTTGGCCAAGATGTCCTCGCCGATCTCGGGGTGCACGATCATGGTGGACACGAGCACGAGCCCCGTGAGCAGGCAGATGACGCCCGTGGACCAAAACGCGCCGGTCATGGAGATGAGCGCCTGGTCGGCGGGGTTCTTCGTCTTGGCCGCAGCCGCCACGATGGGGGCGGTGCCCAGGCCGGACTCGTTGGAGAAGAGCCCTCGCGCGCAACCGAACTGCAGGGCCATAATCAGGCCCGAGCCCACGGCGCCCCCAAAGGCCGCCTTCGGCGTGAAGGCGCATTCCAGGATGAGCCCCACGGCCTCGCCGAGCACCGGCGCGTTCATGCCCATGATAACGAGGCAGCCGAGCGCATAAGCGCCGGCCATGATAGGCACGAACCACTCGCACACCCGCGCGATGGAGTTCACGCCGCCGAAGATAACGGCCGCCACGGCCACGACGATCACAACGCCCACGGCCACAGCCGGAATGGCGGGCACCGACGAGGTGACGATGCCGGAGATGGCCGCCGCCTGCACCGCCGAGCCGGTCCCGATGGTGGCGATAATGGCAAAGGCGGCGAAGGACACGGCACCTGCCGTCGCCCACCACGGCACGCTGCCGTCCGGCCGCGCGAAGGCGCGCTTCCACACGAACATGGCGCCGCCCAGCATGGCGCCGGACTTATCGCGAACGCGGTACTTCACGGCCGCGTAGGTCTCGACGTACTTGGTGGCGATGCCGAAGAGGCCCGCGATCCACATCCAGAAGATGGCGCCGGGTCCGCCGGCGAGCAGCGCCGTGGCCACGCCGACGATGGAGCCGGTGCCGATGGTGGCGGCGAGCGCCGTGACCAGGGCCCCGAAGCTGGAGATGTCTCCCTTGCCCGACGGGTCGCGGCGCACCGACATGCGGATGGCCTGCGGCAGTTTGCGCTGGATGAACCCCGTGCGGAAGGTCAGGTAGATGTGCGTGCCGAGCAACAGCGCGATCATCGCCGGGCCCCACACGATAGAGTCGATGGTTGTGAGAAGTTCAATCATGGGTGCGATTGTACTGCATCGAGGGGCCTTCCGCGCGCAATGCGCCGAATGTCAACAAAGTGATGGGCAAGACCTCTACAGCTCGATGGGGTTCCAGGAGCCGTCGATGTCGCAGAGCCAGGCCTCGGCGTCGTCGATGGTGAAGAAGGTGAGGCGCGGGTCTGCCGGATCGTCCCAGGCCTCGCCGAGGGCGACCATGTGTTTGAAGCCTTCCTCACGCACGGTCGCGTTGGCGCGGTCTTCCAGGTTCGCGCGGCCCCGCAGGATGATCCAACCGCGGCCGGGCTTCCAGGCGGTTAGCTCCACGCGGGGATTGGCCTGCATTTCGCGGTAGCAGTCCTTGGTGGTGGCGGTGCAGAACTGGATCTCGCCGTCCTGCAGTGCGGCGAAGCTGAAGGGGCGCACGTGGGGCTGGGCGCCCTCCAGGGTATCCTCCACCGTGGCGAGGTACCAGGCGGGGACGCTCGTGAGGTAGTCGACGATGAGCTCGTTTCCGGTCATTTCGGGTTCCTTTCTTGAAATTCTGGCTTGTCCGCGGGAGGTCGGAGGCGGAAGTGCCGTGCTCAAACAGCATCCAATGGCAGGGCTCGATGAGGGCCGCATCGTTCTACCCATGCCATTGAATGAACTGCGCGCGGCACCACCGCCTCCGACCTCCCGCTGCTCAACTCTTTATGACAAGGGAACATAGTTGGTGGCGATGACGGCAGCGATCATGAGGACGAGGGCGCCGGTGCCGACGGCGTCGCGCCAGGTGAGGAGCAACGGGTCGAGGCGCGTGGTGCCGACGCCGCCATGGTAGCAGCGGGCCTCCATGGCGGCGCTTAGGGTCTCGGCATGGCGGAAGGCGCTCGTGAACAGCGGGATGAGCAGAGCTGTGAGCGACTGGATGCCGCCGCGGAAGGGGTTCGCGCTGAAGTGGGCGCCGCGACTCTTCTGGGCGCGGTAGATGATGCCGAGCTCGGTCATGAACTGCGGCAGGAAGCGCAGCGCGATGCCGAGAATCATGCCCAGCTCGTGGGCGGGAACGCCGATGCGCGAAAGCGGTGCCATCAGACGCTCGAAGGCCGCCGTGATGTCGAGGGTCGTGGTCGTCAAGGTGAGCAGGCTCATCCCCATGAGCAGAAGCAGCAAGCGACAGCCGATGAAGATGGCCGACTGGATGCCCTTCTCGCTCACGCAGATGATGCCGAACTCGAAGTACACGTGGCCGCCCTGGACGAAGAGCACGTTCAGAAGCGCCGTCAGCACCACGAGCACGAGAAGAGGACCGATGGCCCGGATGGCCTGGAGCAGCGGGATGCGGCTCGCGGCGTAGAAGCCCACGACGAACAGGGCCGCCACCGCCAGCGACAAGGGCGTCGCCGCGCAGAACACCGCCGCCATGAGCACGAAGGACAGGATGAACTTCACCCGAGGATCCATGGCGTGAACCAGCGAGTCCTCGGGCCAGTACTGGCCGATGATGGCGCGATCAGGCATCGTCGCCACCACCCTCGGCGACGGCGTCGGCAGCCCGCAACGCCGCGAAGCCGACCGCCGCATCGGGCGCGGCGGCCGCCGGAGCACCCTCAAGCTGGGCGGCGATGTCGGCGGCCAGGGTGCGCTCGTCGTAGAGATCGCGCCCCAGCGTAAAGCCGACCTCGCGCAGGGAGGCGGCGAAGGCCTCGGGCGCCGGGGCGCCGAGGCCCACGGCCTTCAGCGCCGCCGCATCGGCGAACACCTCGGCCGGCGTGCCCAAGCGGAACAGGCGCCCCTCGGACAGCACGAGGATGCGGTCGCTTAAGGCCGCCAAGTCCTCCATGGAGTGGGACACCATGACGATGGTGCGGCCGCCGGCGTGCAGCTCGCGGATGAGCCCCAGGAACTCCTCGCGGGAGAGCGGGTCGAGGCCGGCCACCGGCTCGTCGAGCACGAGCACCTCCGGCTCCATGGCGAGCACGCCGGCGAAGGCCACGCGGCGCTGCTGCCCGCCGGACAGATCGAAGGGGCTGCGCTCGGAAAGCTCGTCGAAAGACAGCCCCACCAAGGCCAGGCCCTCCCGCACGCGGCGGTCGACCTCCTCGGCGCCAAGCCCCATGTTGCGCGGCCCGAAGGCTACGTCGTCGTAGACGGTGTTGGCGAACAGCTGGTTCTCGGGATACTGGAACACGAGTCCCACCTGGCGGCGCACTTCGGTGGCGACGCCCTTCTCCGCCAAGTCGCGCCCATCGGCCAGAACACGGCCGCACGTGGGATGCACGAGTCCGTTCATATGCTGGATGAGCGTGGATTTTCCGCTGCCGGTGTGCCCCGCGACGCCGAAGAACTCCCCCGGCTCCACCGTGAAGGTCACATCGCGCAGGGCCCACACGGCATCGGGCGCGTTGCCCCAGTCGGCCTGGCGGGCGGCGTCCTTCTTGCGGCGGCCGCGCCTCTTCTTCGCCTCGCCGCCTTCGTAGGAGTAGCTCACATCTTCGAACGCAAGGCGCATAGCTCCTCCTTCAGGGTGTCGTCGGTGATGCAGGTGGAAACGGGAACGCCCGCGGCCTGCAGCTCGAGCGAAAGGCGGCAGGCGAAGGGCACCTCCAGGGAAAGCGAGCGCAGCTCGTCGGCGCGCACGAGCACCTCTTCCGGGGCGCCGTCCATGCGAACCTCGCCGCCGTCGAGCACCACCACGCGATCGGCTGCGGCCGCCTCCTCCATGAAGTGGGTGATCATCACGACGGTCATGCCGCGCTCGTGCAGCTCGCGCACGACGCGCATGAGTCCGGCGCGCCCGCGGGGGTCGAGCATGGCCGTGGCCTCGTCCAGAATGAGGATGGCCGGGTCCATAGCGAGCACCCCGGCGATGGCCACGCGCTGCTTCTGGCCGCCGGAAAGCGCATTGGTCTCGTGGGCCTCGAAGCCCTGCAAGCCCACCTCGGCG
>CABSMC010000041.1 GCA_902478715.1 uncultured Adlercreutzia sp. | reverse complement strand
CGGGTGGTTTCTTGCCCGCCGCGCTTCGCGCGCCGTGCAGGCTCACGAGCCTGAATGAAAGGAACCCGCGACATGCGGGTTCCTTTTTCTGTTCCTAAATGAAGAGCTGCGGGGCAAGATTTCCTGCCAGCTATTCCGTTTTCGCATCGCGGGCGGCGATTTCGGCGGCCTTCTTGGCGAACTCGGCGCGCTGCTCGGGGGTCATCATGGCCATCTGCGCTTCCAGCACGTCGTGCTTCAGCGCTGTGGCGAAATCAGCGGAGTCTTTCTTGGCGCCCTCGGTCGCCTTCTTGGCCGCATCGGCAGCCATCTCAGCTTGCGAGCGCGCCATGGACACGGCAGCCTCGGTCTGCTCGTGAGCCAACTCCGCGGCCGTCTTGGCCTGATCGTTCAGGTGGCTCGCGGCCGCCTGAGCCTCACGGGCCGCCTCGCCGACCGCGGTCTGGGCCTGCTGGCCCACGCGCTCGGCGGTGGCCTGAGCCTGTTTCAGCACCTCGGAGTTGATGGCCTTGCCCTGCTCCACGGTGATCTCGCCCTTGGCGATGAGCTGCTCCACCAATTCCTGGGTCTTTTCAGCCCCGAGCGCCATGGCGCCCACGCCGGCCAGAAACACATCTTTCAATCCATCGGCAATCGTCGTCATTTCGAAGCCTCCGTTCTCGTTGAGTGAGCTTCTCCATCATAGGCGGCAACACACTCCGAATATGTCGACGGGGCAGCACTGTTACTGCCCCGTCAAAGGTTGATTGACTTGATCACAATTAAAAACTGAAGCTCGAGGCGCTGAAATGGCTTAGAAATCACGAAACGTCAGAAATTAGGCCCGATTTTCAACTTTTTGCAATACAGCAAAGAACGTTTCCCCAGGTGGCGTATTACGATTTGCGGTTCTTGGATCCTTTTCGCCCGATGCTTCGTGTTTTCCAAGCCAAAATCCTCGATCCGACTCGCGATTTCCGATGTTTCGTGAATTCTAAGCCACGATCAGCGACCGCACTCTCGATTTCGAGCGATGGCAAAACCGTTCCCTTGACGGAAGCCTCAAAACTTTGACGGGAGCCGCGAACGGGAGCTCCGCTCGCCAAAACGGTAGCCGAAAGCGCTCATGGAACATTGAGCGCTTTCGGCGCGAATGCGAGAAAGACCCCGAAACGCGAGAGGCGATCCGGGGTCTTCGTCAATTGAGGAGTCTACTGCCCTACCCGAAAATGGCAGCGAAGGCACCGGTGCCGGCACCGTGGAGGACGTTGTCGCGCATGGCGCGGCGGGCAAAGCCCATCATCTCGGCCAAAGCGTCCAACGCTACTTCCTTCTTCTCGCCGGTGCGACGCAGCTTCATCTCCACCTTGCCCTCTTTCAGGCCGCGCTTGCCTACGACGATCTGCACAGGCCAGCCGATGAGGTCGGCGTCGTTGAACTTCACGCCGGCGCGCTCGTCACGGTCGTCGATGACCACCTCGAAGCCGAGCTCGGCCAGATCCTTCGCGATTTTCTCGGCCATGGGCTGCACCTCGTTATCGCCCACCGTGAGCGGCACCACGCAAATATGGGCCGGTGCCACCGACAGCGGCCACATGATGCCGTGCTCGTCGTTGTGCTGCTCGACGATGGCGGCCAACGTGCGCGAGATGCCCACGCCGTAGCAGCCCATGATGAAGGGCTTCTCCTCGCCGTCCTCGTCCATGAACGTGGCGCCCATGGCACGGGAGTACTTGTCGCCAAGCTGGAAGATCTGGGCCACCTCGATACCGCGAGCGCCTTCCAACGGAAGTCCGCACGTAGGGCAGCAGTCGCCGGGCTTCACCGTGGCCAGATCGGCCCACTCGTCCACCTGGAAATCCTCGCCCAGACGCGCGCCTACGTAGTGGTAGCCGTCCTCGTTGGCGCCCACGACCCACTGCGGGATGGCCTGCAAGCTGGTAGCGGCGATGATGCGGGCGCCCTCCGGCAGCCCCACCGGCCCCATGGAGCCCTTGCACAGACCGAAGGCGAGCATCTCCTCGTCAGTCAGCAGCGTAAAGCCGGGCACGAGCCCCTCGATCTTCAGCTCGTTCAGCTCATGGTCGCCGGGAATGAACAGGCACACGAGGTTGCCCTCGGCGTCCTTGCCGGACAGCGCCTTCACCGTGGAGGACTCGGGGATGTTCAGAAACGCGGCCAACTCGGCGATAGTGTGCACGTCGGGCGTGGCGATCTTCTCCATGGCGTCCACTTCGTACAGCGTGGGGCGGGCCAGGCACGCGCCGGCCTCGGCATCGGCCGCATAGCCGCACGAGCAGTACACCAGATCGGCCTCACCCGATTCGGCCAGCGCCATGAACTCGGTGGTCACCTTGCCGCCGATCTGGCCGCCATCGGCCTCCACCTCGCGGTAGTCCAGACCGCAGCGCTCACAAATGGCGCCGTAGGCCTTCCCCATGGCGTCGTAGGTCTCCTGCAGCGACTCCTGGGTGGCGTTGAAGCTGTAGGCGTCCTTCATGACGAACTCGCGAGAGCGCAACAGGCCAAAGCGCGGGCGAATCTCATCGCGGTACTTCGTCTGAATCTGGTAGAGGTTCTGGGGCAGCTCCTTGTAGGAACGCAGCTCGTTGCGCACGAGCGCCACGATGATCTCCTCGTGGGTGGGGCCGAGGCACATCTCGCGATCATGACGGTCGGTAAGGCGCATGAGCTCGGGGCCGTAATCGTTCAAGCGTCCGCTTTCCTCCCACAGCTCCGCCGGCTGCAGCACCGGCATGAGAATCTCCTGGGCACCGGAAGCGTCCATTTCCTCGCGCACGATGTTCTCGATCTTCTTCAGCACGCGGAAACCCAAAGGAAGGAACGTATACAGGCCCGAGGCAGCCTTGCGCAGCATGCCCGCGCGCAGAAGCAGGCGCGCGCTGTCGATGTCGGCGTCCGACGGGTCTTCCTTCAGGGTGGGGGCGTACAGGTTGCTCATACGCAGAATCTGGGTCATAGGTTCTCCAACTCCTCCATAAGGGCAGAAACAATTTCCGACTCTTGCACTTTGCGGACGATTTTACCATGGGAGAAAACAACGCCCGCGCCCGCTCCGCAAGCCACCCCGATATCGGCATCGGCGGCTTCGCCCGGGCCGTTCACGACGCACCCCATGACCGCCACCTTCACCGGCTTGTCCACCGTAGCGAGGCGCTCTTCCACTTCTTGCGCGAGCCCGATGAGGTTCACCTGGCAGCGGCCGCAGGTGGGACAGCTGATGAGCTCGGGGGTGCGGCGGCGCAAGTCCAGGGCGCCGAGCAACGTCCAGCAGGCCCGCACTTCCACCACGGGGTCGTCCGTGAGCGAGATGCGCATCGTGTCGCCGATGCCCTCTTCCAAAAGGACGCCCAGGCCGCATGCGCTTTTGATGATGCCCTGGAAAGCGGTGCCCGCCTCGGTGACGCCGATGTGCAGCGGCACCTCGGGCAGCTCGGCGGCCAACAGGCGATAGGTGTCGATGGTGGTCTGCACGTCGTGGGCCTTGGCTGACACCACAAGGTCGTGGAAGTCGCACTCGTCTTCGAAGAAGCGCACGTATTCGGTAGCGGAGGCGGCCAGTTTCTCGGGCAGCGTCAGGTCGTCGCGGGCCGCCAGCGCGTCATCCAGCGAGCCGGCGTTCACGCCGATGCGGATGGGGATGCCCGCTGCCGATGCCGCAGCGATCACCTCGCGGGTGGCCTCCAGGCCGCCGATGTTGCCGGGGTTGATGCGCAGCTTGGCCGCGCCGCGCCGGGCGGCCTCGATGGCGATGCGGGCGTCGAAGTGAATGTCGGCCACCACGGGCAAGGGTGACGCGGCGCACACGGCTTCGAAGGCGTCCAGGCAGTCCCGACGCGGAATGGCCATGCGCACGATCTCGCAGCCGGCCTCGGCCAGCGCCTCAATCTGCGCGAGGTTGGCGGCCACATCGTCGGCCGGGGCGTTCAACATCGACTGCACCGCCACCGGCGCGCCTCCGCCCACCGGCACATCCCCCACCATCACACGCCGCGTGCGGTCATGGGGCTTCGCAGCTGATGGCGCGGCCACACCTCCAGCCGCAGCTGCAGAGGCAACCGCCTCTGGGATCAGATTCTCAGTCATAGGCCTTCCTTAGAACGCAACGGCTCTCATTATAGAGCAGGGACGATGCCATGATCGTCCCCACACATCATCCGTACCGCCTCTTCAAGAGTGACGCGCGACCCGCCCTTTGCCGCCAGCCCCGAGGCAACGAACTGCCTATGAAAAATGCTGAGCGTATTTGCTACAATCCCCTCGACATATGCACCATTATGTCAGCAGCGTAGCCTCCTCCCAAACTCGCACAACCCCGATCCGTCTCAGACACTCTCAAAACATATTCCGTCGGATCTTCGCCAAAGGTCGCCGTTACTTCTCCGTTGCGTAGAGACCACACGCCCTCTTGAAATGCATTCGAGAAGGATCTGACACACGTACCGTCCTCCCGAAATGCCACAATGCCATTGGAATAACCCCACACACCCAGACATTCCTTTGCGGGATCGGTGCCGAATCCTTCAAGACTAACATACGATCCTAAATAATTATGCTCCTGTTCGAATTCCAGCAAATCGTCGCTTTGCCGCACCTCCCCCGTCTGAGTATTCATCCACTCGCAAACTCTCACAAAATCCGAATCGTTCTTCGCGTCTATACTCCGTTTCGCAATCTCATTTCCCCATTCGTCAACATAAGAGTATTGCGTAATTGCTGGAGCTCCGCCATCAAAACATACCTCTCCCGCCTGTTTGCCGTTTTCGTCATAAATGAACAGTTCTGCCATACTTGCAGCGCTTGAGTTCGCACTTCTATAAATTACATTACCGCTACCGTCCATCACGGCATAGTGATCATCACCAGACTCGTCTTCAGTCCTCGCAAGCCTGAGAGAAAAATCACGCGCCTCTACGTATTCGTAATCGAAAACCACGTCATCACTAATAATCTCTTTTCTAAGAAGCCTGCCATCAGCGTCGTAATCCTGAACCCAACTTTGCTCTATGCCATAGGATCCATCACCAGTCATCATTATATGAGCTATTTGGCGCCCTTCCTCATCGTACTCATTTTGCATATGGTAATGGAGAGAGCCATCTTCATTGAATCTTTGCTGATCTATCGATCGCCCTTCTTCGTCGTATAGCTCACAAAATTCCTCTCCGCTGGGGGTAGCTTGAAAGAGTCGTTTCAAAGTTCCGTCCTCGTAATACTCCCTTTCCTCCCACCTATCCAACTCGGACACACCATCCTCGCCAATCTGAGAGACGGTCATGCTCTGCAATCTTCCTTGCCCGTCGTAGACATTGTCGTATTCATGGAGGGACCACTGATCGTATTCATAGTCGTATTGCTCAAAGAGCACAGGATTGCCCTTGTCGTCGTACTCTTTCGACCACCCTTTCAAAACTTCACCCTGAACAGGCGTCAGCTGCCCAGAATCCTCGTCGCAAACATAAGAGAGCTCGTAAGTCGTCTCGGAAGTTTGTAGCCATTGCTCGTTGTACTCGTACTCCGTGTACTCCATTCCAAAGGAATCCGACTCCCATTTTTTCGTCATGACCCATTTTGCTTCGGCAGCCTCATCCTCCGCGGATGCGCCGGTCTTCTCTCCAGGCTCCCCTTCGGTGACCGCCGGCGAGGCCTTATCTTCTTGTTTTTGGTGCGTCTCTTGCGAAGAGCTGGCTCCAACCATTTCTCCTGAGTCGTCTTCTGCCGCAAGATGACCGGCACAGCCGCAAAGACAAACCAACAATGTCACTACGATTACTATTCCTGCCCAAGTATTTATTCGCGTTAACAAACTCATTATTCGGCCACCCGTTAAATGAGTTCAAACGGAATGGCATAATCATCCTCGTCATCATTTTGCACAACATATAAGCCGGGCTCTAATGCAGACAAATCTATTTCGAAATACCCACTTTTAGTCTGAACCACCTCGCCAACAGTCGGATAATTGCCCTCCTCATCTTTGCCATAGCCAGTCACATAGAAAGGAGCATCCAAATTCAGGGCCCCATCATGCCACTCTGTTCCTTCATACCACCCTGCAGAAAGAACCAGCGGCACAGATGATTGAAGAAGCGTAAGAGATCGATCCCAGCCTTCTGGCTCTAAAGTCCCTCCGCTATGCTCCCTGAATTTAGCGCCGCGTTCTGCATAGAATTGCTCTTCATCCTCTGGCGAAAACTCAGACGTGGGCACACCGTCTATCTCCTCATAATCGTACGCATGGATCACGATCTCTGTCCCCCTCTGACAGTACCCTGTTTCCACAACAGGGTAAACGGAAGGAGTTGCCTCACCTACATAGATCAGCTTTTCTCCCTGAGTCCGATCAATGGTCTCGGCTTCACCTCCGATAAAGACCATCTCCTCGCCCCAATTCTTATAGGCAAGAGTAGTAAGGGTATCTAAGGTGGTTACTGTCTGACCATCTGGCATCAGCCTCCATATACCTTCGGAGGCAACAATATCATCGACCGTGATGGAGCCCGCCTCCCCCGCATCATCTTCAATAGGCTCCTCTTCGACTCCCTGAATTGCATCCCGAACGGAATTCTCCCCCTCGGCAACAACGCTCCCCATTGACCCAGAAGTTTTTCCTGATTCCGTCGCGCAGCCTATCATCCCCGCGCATACTACCAAGATCGCTATCAAACTAATTCCCACGTGCTTCACCTGCAGCCTCCTTCTTCGAATGAAATATCCAACTGCGAAGGAAGCCCGTGCGCGCTGAGTGCGATAAAGAGGAGGGCATCCGCCACAGTCACCACAACAGCAAGGCTGCATAACCTGCAAAACACCTTGAAAGGCAGATGCCCTCCTTTTCGTGTTTTCCAGGTTGGAACGTATTCGACTGTATGCAGCCCGCCCATCCCGACGATGGTCGAACTCGCTGTTGTGGTATCGCAGATTTTAGCAGAACGGATTGAAGGCTAGAGGGCAAAACCGCGCGAAACCCCCTAAAGGCTTACGAGCCCAGCTTTTCTCATTTGCGAAGTGACGCCTTTACCCCTGCTCGATATTCGCCGCACTTATTCTTTGTCGTGCTCGCTCGATGGAGAGGCGCAGCTTCTCTTCTAGCAGCTTTCGTTCGGGTAGCTGCGTCAGATACTCCGCAACGCGAATGCTCCCCTCATCGAGACCCATCAGCTCGATATGCTCATCATTCTTGCCCGAGCAGAGAATCAAACCGATAGGCGTATTCTCACCTTCTACTCTCTCGTGTTTCTCTAGCCAGCGAAGATATAGCTCCATCTGTCCCTTATATGCAGCCTCGAATTTCCCAAGCTTCAATTCGATAGCAACGAGCCGGTGCAGACGCCGATGGAAGAACAAGAGATCAAGATAGTAATCCTCGCCATCGATGGTGATGCGCTTCTGCCGATCGAGGAATGCGAAATCATTTCCCAGCTCCGTGATGAACTGCTGCAACTCGGCAACAATGGCCGTTTCCAAATCGCGCTCCGAATAACTGTCGCGCAAACCGAGATAGTCGAGAAGATAGGGGTCGCGAAAAACCAACTCCTCTGAAACTTCACCCGTTTCTCGTAGCTGCGCCAAGTCGTTCTCGATGGTTTTCTCGGGCTTCTTGCTGATGGCCGTACGCTCAAAGAGCATAGACTTGATACGACCATTCAGCGTGCGTGAGCTCCAATGGTTCAGTTTGCACATTTCCGCATAGAAATCCCGCTCAACAGGGTTTTCTATATAGGAAAGCGTCCTCATGCATGTCCAACTCAATTCTCTACGCAGTGCGTAGAATTTCTCATCATGGTGAAACACTTTCGCAAGGCGCATGCAGTGGCGTAAGTGCTGAGCGCTCCACCCACGTCCATAGACTTCGGTCAGCCTTGTTGATAGATTTTTTACCACATCAGCCCCATATTCAGCACGTTCTCCGCCAAGCATCTTCTGATTGATGGCATTTCCCACCTGCCAGTACAGCTCGGTCATCTCGGCGTTGACGGCGGTGGAAACACGATTGTGGCTCTCGCGGATGAGTCGCGAAATCTCCGAAAAGAGCTCGCCGTCCTGCGCTGCAATCTCAGACATAGACTTTCCTTAGAACGAGATGAGTTGCCCTATTATAAAGCCGGGAACGACCCATGGGCTGTCCCCGTGCTTCATCCATGCAGCCGCATGCGGCAAAGCCTACCAATTCCCAAAGACGAACCGCTGGATGTCCTGGTTCAGCATGATGACGAAGAAGCCGAGGAACAGGGCCATGCCGGCGAGCGACATATAGTTCATGGCCTTCTGAGACACCGTCTTGCGGGT
This sequence comes from uncultured Adlercreutzia sp., assembly GCA_902478715.1. Classification (GTDB taxonomy): domain Bacteria; phylum Actinomycetota; class Coriobacteriia; order Coriobacteriales; family Eggerthellaceae; genus Adlercreutzia. The sequence continues at coordinate 13,296 of CABSMC010000041.1, read as the reverse complement.
ACCCTTCTGGAAGATTTCCACCACGAAGCGGCCGCCATCCAGCGGCGGGATGGGCAGCAGGTTCATGATGCCAAGAGACACCGAGATCATAGCCATGAACTCCAGCGCCTCCACGAGGCCCGCCTGGAAGTAGTCCTTCGACATGACGGCGATGCCGACGATGGAGGTGGAATCGGACACCGTCTGAGCCGCCGTGGCCGGGTTGAACAGGCCCGCGACCGCCTGAATCACCATGCCGATGTACATGAAGCCGGCCTGCAGCGCCTGCAGCACCGATGCGTGAATAGTCGTGATCTCGCCCGTTTCAGGATGCTGCACCTGAAAACCGATGATCGAGAACACGATAATGAACACGAGCATGGCGAACAGCAGGTTCATGAAAATGCCCGCCAAAAGGATGACCGAGCGCTTCCAGAAGGGAAGCGAGCGGTACTGCTGGCGGTACTCGGACTCGTAAAGCGCATGGGGGTCAGCCACTTCGCGAGCTTGGCCCAGCTCGTAGGAGACGGGCGCCGGCAGCCCCGCCGCGGCTGCCTTCTTCAGAGCGCGCTTGGTGGGCGCGACGCGCGGGGCGCGATAAGTGTTGTACTGATCGGCCTTGGCGGGACCGATGACGCTGCCCCATTCCACCAGCTCTTCCAGGGCGTTGTACGCTTCATCGTCGCTGATGCCGCAGTCGCGGGCCACGTCCTCCATGTTGGCGGTGCCGCGGCGGTAAAGCGACGTGAGCACCTCCTGCAGGTGCGGCTGCAAAGGGCCGGCCTCCATGCCGCACACCTTCGCGTAGCCGCCGAGGGGCACGGCCGTGACGCCATAGCGGGTTTCGCCCTTCGTGAAGCCAATGGAGGGGCCGGGCAGGCCCAGCATGAACTCGGTCACGCGCACGCCGAAGGCCCGAGCGGCCAGGTAGTGGCCGCCCTCGTGGATGAACACGAGGAAGCCGATGCTGATAACAGCGCAGACGATCATGATGAGGATGTCCACAGATGTCTCCTTATATATGAGAGATTTCCTGCCTCGCAGGGCAGGAACGGGTGTCGCTGGTCATTATAGAAAGCGGGCACCCTTTGTCTTTCCCTTGGAGAGCCGTCTCGGAAAATAACTACAAGCTGGCTACGATCCCTCCATGGTTTCGGAGGGACGTGCGCCGAATCTGTCGGCTGCGCCCGCCGCTTTGACTGCCGTCTCGGCGAGCGCGAAGCACGCGCCTTTGCCGCCGTCACTTGAGAATCGAGTGCCTTGAAGTCCCGTCCTTTTCTTACTGAAGACCCGTCGAAGTCCCTTTTGGCTCCTCGCGCCGACCGCTTTTCCGTCGCAAAAAAATGCGACTCCCGCACGGTCGAGGGAGGGAATGAACCGAGACATTCCCGCGTCATTTCTACGGTTCGGCTCTCGTAAGGTTATCGGCGTCAGGCATCGGGCGCCGTACGCCAAACCTTCCAGCCCGCATTCCTTCGAGACACGGACGTCACGATTGCGCCCCACGCCTGACCCCCTTTCGTCAACCGAGCAGCGCGGACACGTGGCCGCGCAGAGAGGAGTCACCGTGGATTCACTCGATCCCGTCCCCGCGCGCCCGCCCCTCCAAGGAGGCCGCGCCCTTTTCAACATGGTTCTTGCCTTCCTACTGCTCGTGGGCCTCATCCCCGCGATGTGCGCCCCTGCGACCTCGGCAGTCGCCACGGAAACCGAGGGGGTGCCCGTCATGTTCCACTTTAAAGACTCTGCGGGCGAGACCATCGACTTCGCCAGCATCACCGCGCCGTACAACCTGCAAGAAGGGCGCATTGTCGCCACAGTCGACGAGGGTGGAGCGCTCGGTCTCGACGAGACGCTCGGCTTCGCCGTGTACGAGCACTACGCCACCTTCGGCGACCGCCAGCGCGACATTACCGAGGAGTGCTCTCTTGATGCCGCAGCGGGCACCGTGAGCATCCCCGAGTCCTATGAGGATACCCTGGACACCCTCGGCATCGTCTTCGAGTTGTCGCCTGCTCATCCCGCCTACGAGCGCTATGTGCTCGCCGACCTCGACACAAGCCCGCAAAAGCTCACCGTCGGCGAAGAGACGACGATCATCGCCTCGGACATTCCCGACATTCTCGCCGAGGCCGGCGGCATCGCCCCCTTCGCAGCCGCCTTCCCCGGCCAGGCCGAGAAGCACTACGCGCTCAACCCCTATATGCGCCTCGAAACCTTCGATGTCGACATGCCCCGCAAACAGGAGGCCTATGGGTTCCCCAGCGATCTGGTAGGCTCCTATGGGTTCGGCGCTTTCTTCGGCACCTCTCAGCACTGGGTGAACGGAGTTTCCCAGGGAACGAACTTCAACGACTATGTGCTGAACACCGCATCGAGCAGCTTCGACGCCGTCGTGGACGCGTTCCTTTACGAGACGATCGCCGCCCGCAACGGCGCCGATGCGCCCTTCGCCACCTCGCGCACCGGCAGCGACTACCGAGCTCGCTTCCTCACCACGGGCAACGACTACAAGGACACCAACTACAGCGGGGGAAGCGCACCCACCAACCGCGCCATGGCCCAAGCCACCTGCGGTACCGCCGGCGTTTCCAACGGCTACGGCGCCGTGACAAGCAACCCCAACGGCGACAACTACATCACTTACAAGGGCACCTACACCGGCTCGCAATCCGCGTACAACGGATGGTACAAGTTCTACTACAAAATCGATGCTCGATCTGCCGCCACTAACAAGGAGTTCCAGGACGTTGTCGGCTACCTGCTGGTGGAGCCCATCAACACCGGGCGCGCCCAGGTCGTGAAAACCTCCGCCAACCCCGCCATCTCCAACGCCAACGGGAATTACTCGCTCGCCAACGCGGTGTTCGGTGCCTTCTCCACTCGTGCGAGCGCCGAAGCGGCGGCCGAGCAGGCTGCCAAGGGCGCCTGGGGAAGCTGGCAGGCGGCCCGCACCTGGGCCCAGGCCAATGCTTCGTTTACCCTCGTTACCGGGGCGGACGGCAGAAGCGCGGTCGTCGAGGACATCGAGGGCGGCGACTATTACTTCTGCGAACTGTTCGCCCCACCCGGATTCCGCCTGAACAGCGCCGTCCAGAAGGCGACCGTGGAGGCAACCAGCGACGAGAGCGTCGTGTGCCAAGTATCCTTTGCCGATGAACCCATGCGCGGCTCCATCGACTTGCTCAAGCAGTCGGGCTATCCCGAGGTCACGCTGGGGCACCCCGGCTACACGTTGGCGGGCGCCGTCTATGGCGTGTACGCGGACTCGGCCTGCACAAAGCTCGTCCGCGAAATCCGCACGAGCCTGAACAGCGATGCCGATGGCTACGGGCGCATCGACGAGGTGCCCATCGGCTCCTATTGGGTGCGCGAGACCAAGCGCCCTCTGGAAGGCTATGCCCTGGATAGCCGAACCTATGCCGTGACCGTCACCGATCGTTCCGTCACCCGCGTGAATACCACTGCCGTCAGTGACAAGGCAAAGCTGAATCCCCTCTCTCTGCTTATCCAGAAAAAGGATGCGCAAAGCAGCCAGAACCATGCGCAGGGTGCCGCCACCCTCGGCGATGCCCACTTCCGCATCGATTATTATGCGACAAAGAATGCTTCTCTGGATGCCCTTAAGACCCTCGAGCCGCAAGCAAGCTGGGTCGTGCGCACCAACGACGAGGGCGCCTTCCTGCTCGACGAGGCGGAGGGCAGCTTCACGCACACTTTGGCCGACGGAACGACTGAAGAGCTTCCCTACAAGGTGGCAGGCGATGCGTTCTACAAGCTCTCCAACGGTCGCATCGCGCTTCCCATCGGCACCTATGCCATCCAGGAAGTGAAGGCGCCGCGTGGCTATCTTCTCGACGAGACCGTGCATGTGCGCCATGTCACTGATGCCGACACCGATAGCGAGATCATCGAGACCTTCGATGCGGAACAGAATGGCGATCTCGTCACCGACCGCGTCGCCCGCACCGATCTGCGCTTTATGAAGCGCGCCGACGGCGCCGCGAAGCTGGCCGGCATCCCCTTCAAGCTCACCTCGAAAACAACCGGCGAATGGCACATCCTCGTCACGGACAAGAACGGGCTCGCTTCCACGGAATCCACCCCGGGCCATCCCCACGACGCGAACACGAACGCCAACGACGCGCAGTTCACCGCTCCTGACGGCAGCTTCCAGATGCCGCTTACGTTGGACACCGAGGCCCTCGATGCCACAGCGGGGATCTGGTTCGGGCTCAATGCCGAAGGGGCGTCCGTCGCTGCGGACAACGGACTGGGCGCACTGCCCTTTGACACGTACGAGCTGGAAGAGCTTCGATGCCCGGCCAACGCAATCTTCGAGATGATCCGCGATGAAATCGTGGTTGACGAGAGCGATGAGGGGCTCGTCGTCGACTTAGGCACTCTCAACAACACGGGCACCGACAAGCCCACGATCCGCACGAGTGCCTACGACGGTCTGTCCGACGATCTGTACGACACGCAGATCAGCGCCGACACCAAGGCCGTCGTCATCGACCGAGTCACTTATTCTGGCCTAGAACCCGAAGAGCCCTATCTGCTTCGGGGAACCCTCATGGACAAAGCCACCGGAGAGCCGTTCCTCGTGAATGAGGAAGAAGTCACCGCCGAGCTTGAGTTCACTCCCGAGGATTACAACGGGTACGCGAACGTGACCTTCGCCTTCGACGCCTCGGCGATCACCGAGGACACCAACCTCGTCGTCTTCGAGACGCTTCTGCAAGATGGCGTCGAAGTAACCTCGCACCGCGATCTCGCCGACCGCAAGCAGACCATCGCCGTAAGCCCTATCGCCATCGGCACAACGGCCGTCGACGCCGCCACCGGCACTCACGAAGGCGTGCCAGCCGAAGAGGTCACCATCATCGACACCGTCAGCTACCAGGGATTGACCCCCGGCAAGGAGTACGAGCTGTCCGCCGTGCTCATGAACAAAGAGGAAAACGCCCCGTGGCTCGTGGAGGGTAAAGTGGTCATGGTAAGCCACCGGTTCATCCCCGAGGAATCCTCGGGCACGGTGGACGTCGAGATCACCATTCCCGGCGCCAACTTGGATGGCGTGAGCCTCGTGGTCTTCGAATCGCTGCTGCACGACGACATCGAGGTGGCCCTCCACGCCGATATCGAGGATGAGGGGCAGACCGTCTCCTACGCCTATCCAGACCTGCCGCTGCCGCCGACCGGCGACGACGAGCCGGAAAAGCCCGCAGAGCCCGAAGCCGACGAGCCCGAGCCGACGCGCGTCGCCCAAACCTCGCGCCTCGCTCAAACGGGAGACGAGAGCCTCACGGTGATTTGTTTGGTCGCCCTGCTCGCCGTAGCCGGCGCCGGCGCTGCCTTCGTCGCCTATCGCAAGCGCCGCTGAGAACGCTTCCGGGGCGGCGCCGCTAACTCCGCCGCCCCCGGGCCCACTCGCTCGCGAAGGCGCGAGCCCATGCGTCGACGGCCTTCAGCTGCTCGAGGCTCTCCACGACTTGGACGCCTGCCCCTTCGTGGGCGTCCATGGTCACTTCGACGCAGCGGGCAATATCGAGGTAGCCGATCTGCTCGGCGAGAAATGCCGCCACCGCCACTTCGTTGGCGGCATTCATGACGGCGGGCAGCGTGCCCCCCACCTCACCTGCATGACGAGCCAGAGAAAGACAGCGGAACGTATCCACATCGGGCGCCGCAAATTCCAGCGAGCCCAACGTCCGAAAATCGAGCGGTTTCACGGGAGCCTCCCACCGCTCGGGATAGGAGAGAACAAATTGAATGGGAATGCGCATATCGGTCGTACCCAAATGAGCCAGAACCGACCCATCGGTAAACTCCACCATCGAATGGATGGCACTCTGGGGCTGCACTACCACCTCGATCTGATCGTAGGGCATCGCGAACAAGTGGTGCGCCTCGATGACTTCGAGCCCCTTGTTCATCAGCGTCGAAGAATCGATGGAGATCTTCGCCCCCATGTTCCAGGTGGGATGGGCCAGTGCCTGAGCTGGCGTGACCGCCTCCAGGTCGGCGATCGTCTTGCCTCGGAACGGGCCGCCCGAAGCCGTCACCCACAGCTTCGAGACCTCGCGCGGGTTCTCTCCGAGCAGACATTGGTAGATGGCTCCATGCTCCGAATCGATGGGCATGAGCGCGCCTGCCGGCCCTGTCGCCGGAGCTACGCCGGAGGCCCGACGATCCGCATCCACCGCTGCTGCCAGCGGCATAATGAGGTCGCCACCCACCACAAGCGACTCCTTATTGGCCAAAGCGAGCACCTTGCCTGCCTTCAGCGTCGCATAGCTCGCCTCCAAGCCAGCTGCTCCTACCAGGGCGTTCACGACGACATCCACCTCGGGCAGTTGGGTGAGAGCCACGACGGCTTCGGAGCCCACGCCGAAGCTCGCCTCCGCGTCCTCCTGGCCCTCGGGAACGGCCAGCGACCGCACGAGGGCCCGCGCCTCATCGCAACGGGGGTCGTTCGCCAAAGCGGCATTCCCCACCGCCAGATGGCGCACGCCGAATTCCCGGGCTTGAGCGAGCAGGACATCCAAGGAGCTGTTCACCGCAAGACCGACGATCTCCAGCTTATCGCCGTGCTGACGCACGACATCGAGGGTCTGGGTACCGATGGATCCCGTAGAGCCGAGTACCGCAATGCGCCGTTTGGCCATGAGAACCCCTTTCACTATGACAGGACACGCAAAGAGCGAACCGGGACGGATCGCCTAGAAAAGAGCATAGGGAATGCAACCGCCGGCTATCAGAAGGATAGCTGCCGTGATGGAGGTGAGGAACAGCGAGTCGCTCCGATCGAGCAGGCCGCCGTGGCCGGGCATGATGGTGCCGGAGTCCTTGAACCCGGAGTTCCGCTTGATGCGGCTCTCGGCCAAATCGCCCAGCACGCCCATGCAGCCGGAGACAATGCCGAAAACGATGGCCTGCGGAATGGCCATGGTGACGCCGGGCACCAGCGTCATGAGGCACCAAAATATCACCGACCCCACCAGACCGGCGATGAACCCTTCCCAGCTCTTCTTCGGGCTCGTGCGCGGTGCCAGCTTGTGCCGCCCGATCTTGCTGCCCACCAAATAGGCGAAGGCGTCGTTGGCCCACACCGACAGGAACAGGAGAAGCACGCAGACGCCGCCCCACGGCGCCGGCAACGACCCACGGATAATCACCAGTCCGCACAGCAGAAGACCCGTGTAGGCGGCCCCGAAGAAGCTCACGCCCACATCGGGGATGCGCGCCCGCAGCCAGAACACGTACCACACCAAGAGGGCCAGGAGAAGAGCCAGGCTCACGAGCATGGCCCCCACCAGACCGGCAACGTACACGCTTAGGGGATAGAGCACGGCCGCGATGATGCCGAGCATCTCGTTGGGCAGCTTCGCATCGGAGCGCAGCATGTAGAAGAACTCGCCGGCGCAGATGCCAGCGACAACCATCAGCATGAGCACCATGGGGATGTTGCCGGCCAGCACGCAGATGACCGTCGCCGCCGTGTAAATCGCCCCGGTGCGGAAGCGCACTTGAAGATCGGAGGGATTGCGCAGCTTGTCCGGCGTCTTGTCCAGCGCCTTCTGCTTCAGGCGATCGCGCTTCTCCTGGCGCGTCTCGCGCTTCTCTTCGCGGGCGGCGCGCTCCTCGTCGGAGAGGTCGTAGTGCCAGGGAGGGCCTTCGGGAGCCGACTCCGCATCGCAGACGACGGGAGGCAAGTCGCGTTCCTCATCCGGCTGCAATCGATCGAGCAAATGAGTGCGCTCCTCCGAGGGCACGCTCGCCTCGTCAGGAGATGCACTCCTCCCGTCAGAAGCCGCTGCCCCACGCGCAGCTGACACGCTTCCGCGCTCTTCCGAACGCACACGACGGCCATGGTCGCCTCGGCGCAATCGCTCGCGTGCCGCTCGGGCTCGATCCCTCTTCTCTTCGTCGGAAATCCCCCCGCGCATTTAGGCCACGCCCCCGAAACGGCGGTTCCGCCCCTGATACTCGAGCAGACACTCTAGGAAGGTGTAGCGGTTGAAGTCGGGCCACAGCACATCGGTGACCACGAATTCGGAATAGGCAATCTGCCACAGCAGGAAGTTCGAGATGCGCATCTCGCCCGAAGTGCGAATGACCAGATCGGGGTCGGGCATCCCGAACGTGTACAGCCCCCGCTCGAACATCTCCTCGGTGGGCTCTATCACTTCCCCGGTCTCTTCGCCCAAAAGCACCGCCTCGCGCATGCAGCCCCGGCAAGCGCGCAGTATTTCCTGACGGCCACCGTAGTTCACGGCCACCACCAGCGTCATACCGTCATTGTCGCGCGTCTTCTCCCAGGCCTCGTCGAAAGCCTCGCGCGTCTCTGCGGGAAGCGCCGAGAGATCGCCGATCGTCCGCACGCGCACGCCCTCTTCATGAAGGCCATCCACTTCGGCGAGCATGGTCTTGGCGAACAGATCCATCAGCCCCACGACCTCATCTTCGGGCCGCTTCCAGTTCTCCGTGGAAAACGAGTAGATGGTCAGATAGCGCACCCCAAGATCCGACGCGCAGCGAATGGCCTCTCGCACCGCCTCGATGCCGGCCTTATGACCCTTCAGGCGGTTCAACGCACGCTTTTTCGCCCAGCGCCCGTTGCCGTCCATGATGATGGCCACCGACTCGGGGATCCTCTCCGGATCAAGCGCCCGAGGATCAACCCCCTCGGGCGGATCCGGAAATATGTAATCTAAATCCTTGTTCATCCCTACCCACCGGTCGTTCGTGAAGCCAGTGAACCCCCTAGATCTCCATGACCTCGGCTTCCTTCTTCTTCAGAACCTCATCGACCTCAGCAACGAACCGATCGGTCATCTTCTGGATCTCGGCCTCGGCCCGCTTCGATTCGTCTTCGGGAAGGTTGTCGTTCTTCACGGCCTTCTCGATCGCAGTGTTCGCATCGCGGCGAGCGTTGCGCACGGCCACGCGCGCTTCCTCGGCGTAGGTCTTGCACTGCTTCACCAGATCGCGGCGGCGCTCCTCGGTCAGGCTCGGGAACGGCAGGCGAATGACCGAGCCGTCGTTGTTCGGGGTCACGCCCAAATCGCTCTCGAGGATGGCGTGCTCGATGGCACGCAGCATGCCCTTGTCCCAAGGCTCGATGACCAACAGATGGGCCTCGGGCGTCTTCACGCCAGCCATCTGGTTCACCGGCGTGGGCACACCGTAGTAGTCCACCTTGATGCGGTCGAGCACCATGGCGTTGGCGCGGCCTGTGCGCACGCCCATGAAGTTCTCCTTCAGCGCCGTGATGGCCTTTTCCATGCGCTCTTCCGCGCTCATCAGAATCTCGTCGATATCTGCCATGAGGGTTTCCTCCCTAATCACTCAGGGGCTCCTCCCCCTGAAATCCTTCTAGAATCCGCCACGAGCCTCGCGACCCGCGGCGCACACTCGTCCTCGCTACCGTGCCGGCAAGTGACTCCGACGCGGCTTGCGTCCCAAACGCCCTACTCGACCACCGTGCCCACCGGCTCGCCCTGCAGGGCGGCCTTGATGTTGCCCGGCTTGGTGAGATCGAAGACGATCATGGGCACGTCGTTGTCCATGCAAAGCGAGGTGGCCGTGGCGTCCATCACATGCAGCCCCTGGCTCAGCACCTCCATATAGCTGATATGGTCGAACCGGTGCGCGTCGGGGTTTTTCATCGGATCGGCATCGTAGACGCCGTCGACCTTCGTGGCCTTCATGACGCAATCGACGTCCAGCTCGCATGCGCGCAGGGCAGCCGTCGTGTCAGTGGTGAAGTAAGGATTGCCCGTGCCGGCCGCCAGAATGACAACGCGCCCCTTCTCCAAATGACGGATCGCGCGGCGGCGAATGTAGGGCTCGGACACTTCCTGCATATTGATGGCGCTCTGCACACGGGAGAAAATGCCGTGGCGCTCGAAGGCGTCCTGCAAAGCGAGCGCGTTCATCACCGTGGCCAGCATGCCGATATAGTCGGCCTGAGAGCGATCCATGCCCTCGGCCGATCCGGCCAGGCCGCGGAAGATGTTGCCCCCGCCGACAACCACAGCCAGCTGCACGCCATCGTGAACGATCTCGGCGATCTCCTCAGCCAGGTCATCGACCACTCGCGGGTCAATGCCGTACCCCTGATCGCCGGCGAGCGCCTCGCCAGATAGCTTGAGCAGCACGCGATCGTACTTGTATTCGTTCGCCATCGAGTACATCCCTTCGTCGGCAGGATCTTGTAAACGGATACATATTACCCGAAGTCCCTCGCCAACGCAGCGTCAGTACTTCAAGACCAAAGAATTATCGAAGCGAGGGGATACGAAAAAAGGCAATTCGACACAGCCCTAAAATGCCCTTGCGCTGAGGTCGACTCTCCATTCTTCAGAATTCCCCTCAATATGTCATATATGACCTATGTTCGATTCGTCATCAACGTACCCTTTGCCCCATGAACGACGAAAAGGAAAAGGTGCAAGCCCGCATTCGCATGCTTGGTCAGCAAATCAGAGCGCAGCGCATCGCCCAGCATCTTTCACAGCAGCGGCTTGCCCTCATGGTGCATACCGATCAGGCCGTCATCGCCCGCATCGAGGCCGGCAAGCACAACACGGGCATTGCCAAGTACATCGAAATTGCCGACGCCCTCGACGTCCCCTTCAGCTCTCTCATCGACTTCTAGGGCGGAGGACTTCCGTCCCTGACAAAAGAGCGAGCGGAAATGCCGCACGGACTTCTGCGAGCCTTTGTCGCATGTTTTTAGAGGAAAAGCGACCGAAGCGTCCCACGCCAGCGCTCAGGGATTCGTCAGTCCTGCTTCTCGAGAGGAGTCGGCTCGTACACGAGCAGATCGCCGGGCTGGCAGCGCAGCTCGCGGCACAATTCTTCCAAGAGCGAAAACCGGATGCTCTTCGAGCGATTGCAGCGCAAGTGGGAGAGGTTCACCGCCGAACGCCCCACCTTCTCCGACAGCTCGTTGACGCTGATGTCGCGGTCGGCCATGACCACCTTCAACTTCGACACAATAGGCATAGCATGCTCCCATCCGCCCAGAAAGCGCTCCTGTGTGCTCCTTCAGGCACCTGCACAGCTGCAGCTCTTCCATGGCGGTGCGGATGCCTCATGATGTATTTAACATACTAGCACGTTTTCAATAATTTTAAGGTGATAGTTTCATACCAGGCCGATAGCATTCGCAGCGGAGGGCAACTCTCCGCGACGCTTTTCCCGTTGTCTACTCGCTCACTTTCAGCCCGAACTCCGCGAGCATTTCATCGCGATAGGCAGCATCCTCGGAAACCCGCCTAGCATCGTCCAAGCGCCCCGCGTCCAGAAGGAGGCCGACGAGGGTTCCCAGCCTGTCCATGCCCTGATCGATGCCCTGCTCGATGCCCTGTTCGATGCCCCTGGCCTCTGCCCGGCGGCAGCGCATCTCGGTATCCTGCTCGTAGGTCAGCACCTTGGTCACCCACTCCCGGTCACGGTTGTACTCCTCCACGAGGGAGTCTATCTCTCGGGACAGCGCGCCCTCGGGCCGCCCCGTCGCCACGTAGTGTAGCAAATCGCGCAGGTCGGGGTCGGCGACATCCTCGGCGGCCGACGCATTGAACACGCGCCAGTGCGAGTCGTCCCCCGCGACCAGCTCCGGGGCCTCCAAGCAGACCCGCTCGATCGAGTAGACGGCCTCGCCCGCCCTGAAGGGGTCGGTCGCGCAGAAGAACACGACGAAGCTCTCCGGGAGCAGCCCGTAGTCTTCCCCGGGGCCCAGCTCCGTCGCGTCGATCGCCGCCTGGTAGTAGCGCATCCGGCGCCCTATCCGGCCCTCGGGGGAGACCTGCATCTCGATGTCGAACACGCGGCTTCCCTCCCGTGCGAACACGTCCATGCGGACGCCGCGGCTCGCCGCCGCCGGCTCCTTCGCCTGCTCGGCGTTCAGGTAGGCTATCTCGCCCACCTCTATCCCCAGCGCGGCGCGCAGGACCTTGCGGCACACCTCCTTTTCGCATAGCACGCGGTTGAACATCCATCGATCGGAGAACTTCAGAAATCTCTTCGGCATGGCGGAATCCTTTCATCGGACATCACGATTCCCCAAGCCTACGACAGCGCGACCGCGGAAATGACGCGGGAATGCCCCAGTCAGTTCCCCGCGCCGACCGCACTTGCGCCGCAGCAGAGTCGCATCGGAGTCCCCGCCCGCCCCTCGCCGACCTCGGCTATCGACCTTTCGTCACAATAGGGCCCATTCTGGTTGAGGGGACGCCCGCTTATGCCCGTCTTGACAACGTCTCCGTTTCTGGTGTCGTAGATCTCATACAAATGCTGCGGCTTCGTGCTCAGCTTGCTGTTCCCGTGGACGGCCTCCAGCTTCTTGGCGGCGCGCGCCGCAGCCGTCGCGGCGTCGGCGGCCTCCAGTGCGGCCAGGCCGGCCTTGGCTCCCACCTTGGCGGCTCCGGCCGCGTCGCCCACGCCCGGGACGGCGGAGACGAAGGACATGGCGGCGTCCACGTAGTTGCCCTCGGCAGCATACCACAGCCCGTTGGCGACGTCGGCGGCGGCGCCGATCCCCGGGATGAACCCGAGCAGGTCCAGGGCGCCGTGCCCTATGGCGGCGAGGTCCACCTTCTGGGCCCTCGACTCGCCCATATGGGCGGCGGTGCCGCAGAACGCGGCCCTGGCCGCGGCGGCGTAGCTGCGGGCGCGGATCGCGGAGGCGGTGAGGGCGACCGTCCTCGCGGTGCCCGGGGAGAAGCCTCCGGGGCCGCCCCCGCCCTTGCCGCCCCCGTAGTAGACGCTCCGCAGCGCGGCACCCGCCCCCACCACGACCACCGACGCCGCCGGCGCGGGGGGCAGCCGGTTGAACGTCCGGTTGGTCGCGCACGAGAGCTCCTTGGTCATCTTCTTCAGCGGCGGCGCCTTGACCAGAGGGGCGGCGAAGCGCGCGACCGCCGCGGACACCTTCGCGAAGACGCTGGTCTTCTTGGCGGGGGTCGTCCTCCTGCCGCCCGACGCCCGCGCGCGCCTCTGCGTCGCGCGCTGCCTCGACAGCCGGTTCTTGTAGGCGGTGGCGTGCCCCGTCGGGTCGCAGCTCGCCACCGGGTTGCCACCGGCGTAGGCGTAGCGGTTCAGGGTGGCGGGGTCGGCGGCGTCGCCGAGGTAGGAGTCGCGGCTGCCGAACGCGCCCATGGAGGGGTCGTACCAGCGGGCGCGCAGGTACTGCAGGCCCCCCTCGGGCGAGGTGAGCTCGGCGTTGTAGCCGTAGTGGGGCCGCTCGAACCTGTCGCCGTAGCCGGGCAGCGACTCCATGGAGAGCTCCTCCTCGCCCCACGGGGA
>CABSMC010000040.1 GCA_902478715.1 uncultured Adlercreutzia sp. | reverse complement strand
GCTCTGGAGCATCTTCGACTTCCTCATGCCGGGCTTCCTCGGCAGCTACGAGCGGTTCCGCGAGCGCTACGAGCTGGGCATCATCGGCGAGGACGAGAAGACGGCCGCCCGCCTGCGCGCCTTGGTTGAGCCCTTCCTCCTGCGCCGCCGCAAGGCCGATGTGCTCACCGATCTGCCCGCCAAGCTCGAGAGTATCCGCTACGTGCCGCTCGGCCGCGAGCAGCGCCGGCTCTACGAGGCCGCCGAGCAGAGGCTGCGCGAGGATCTGAACGCCCAGAAGCGCCAGAACGCCTCGCGCGCGAATCGGCGCGGGCACGTTCCCGATGCCGAGAAGAGCTCCGTCGAGGTGCTGGCCGAGCTGACCCGCCTGCGCCAGATCGCGATCGACCCGGCGCTGGTGTTCGAGAACTACAAGGGCGGCGCCGAGAAGGCGGGCGCTATCATGGAGCTGATCGACGAGGCGATGGAATCTGGGCGCAAGGTGCTCGTGTTCTCCCAGTTCACCAGCTATCTTGAGAAACTCTCCACCGAGCTTGATCGCCGCGGGGTCGCGCATTTCTCCATTACGGGCGCCACGCCCAAGCGCGAGCGCGTGCGTCTCGTGAACGCATTCAACGGCGACGAGACGCCGGTGTTCCTGGTTTCCCTGAAGGCCGGCGGCACGGGGCTGAACCTCACGGGCGCCTCGATTGTGGTGCACGCCGATCCGTGGTGGAACGCCGCCGCCACCGATCAGGCGACCGACCGCGCCCACCGCATCGGGCAGAACCACGAGGTGGACGTGTACAAGATAGTGGCCAAGGGCACCATCGAGGAGCGCATCGTAGCCCTTCAGGAAGCTAAGCGTGATCTGGCCGATTCCGTGATCGCCGCAACGGGTGGCGAGGCCCTTGCCGGTCTCACCCGCGAGCGCCTCGCCGAACTTCTGGGGGATGCGGACTAGCGGGTTTTGTGCGGGATTTTTCGATAGGGAGAGCCTGCTCGCTTGGAAAACCCGAGAATGACTCTCCCAATCGAAAAATCTTGCACAATTCAAGCAAGAGGGACTCTCCCAATCGCAAAATCCTGCACGTTCTGGCAGGTTCGGTCGACTTGCGCCCCGGCTGTTGCGCGCTTCCCAAACCAGAAGAGGCGACCCGAAGGCCGCCCCGTGGCAAGGTATCCGACATCGGCTAAGCGCTAGCTGGGGAAGCGCTACTTCCGCTTGTCCTCTTCCGCCATGGCGTTGATGGCGGCGCGTTCCTGGTCCTCTAGCTTCTCTTCGGCCGCATCCAACGCGCGCTTGTCGTGCTTGGCGTTGGCGATGGCGAGCACCGCGCCGGACAGCGCGAACAGCGCGATGGCGTTGGGGATGACCATCAGCTGGTTGAACATGTCGGCGAGCTCCCACACCAGGTCGTTGGAGAGCAGCGAGCCCATGAAGATGAAGGCCAGCGCGATGATGGTGAAGGGCAGCACGGCGCGCTTTCCGAAGAGCCACTCCACGTTCAGCTTAGCGAACAGGTTCCACGAAAGGATGGTGGAGAAGGCGAAGAACAGCAGGCAGATGGCCACGAACCAGGCGCCCACGTTCGCGCCGAAGAACTGCCCGAAGGCCAGCTGGGCGATGTTGGTCTTGGTGATGGTCTCGGCGGTGAGCGTCGCGTAGTCGCCGGTGGCCAGCGTGCCGTCGCCCACGTAGAGCACCGACAGCACCACGAGCGCGGTCATCGTGACGACGATGATGGTGTCCACGAACACGCCGATCATGGCCACGACGCCCTGCTCGTGCGGATCCTTCACCTCGGCCAGCGCGTGGGCGTGCGGGGTGGAGCCCATGCCGGCCTCGTTGGAGAACAGGCCGCGCTTGGCGCCCTGGCTGATGGCGGCGATGATGCCGAAGGTGGCACCGCCCACGGTGGCGTCGGGGTTGAAGGCGCACTGGAAGATGAGCGCGAAGGTGGCCGGGATGTTGGCGGCGTTCATGATGAGCACGACAAGCGACCCGAGCACGTAGAGGATGGCCATGACGGGCACGATCTTCTCGGTGACGGCGGCCAGACGGGACACGCCGCCGATGAACACGGTGCCGGCCAGAATGACCACGATAAGCCCCATGACCCAGGTGGGGATGCCGAAGGCGGTGTTCATGGTCTCGGCGATGGAGTTCGACTGCACCATGCAGCCCATGAAGCCGAGCGCCAGAATGATGGCCACGGCGAAGAACCCGGCGAGGAACTTGCCCCCATTGCCCTTGAAGGCCGTGGTGATGTAGTACACCGGGCCGCCGTGCACCGTGCCGTCCTCGTCGACCACGCGGGTCTTCTGAGCCATGACGGCCTCGGCGTAGTTGGTGGCCATGCCCAGAAGCGCGATGATCCACATCCAGAAGATGGCGCCCGGGCCGCCAACGATGATGGCGCCGCACGCGCCCACGATGTTGCCAGTGCCCACCTGGGCCGCGATGGCGGTGGAAAGCGCCTGGAACGACGTCATGCCGCCGCCCTGGTTGCCGCCGCGCAGGCTGAAGTTGCCGAACACGCGGCGCCAGCCCTCGCCGAAGCAGCGGAACTGGATCGCCTTTGTACGCACGGTGAACCAGATGCCCATGCCGAGCAGCAGAATGATCAGGATGTAGTTGGATAGGTAATTGTTGATGGTGGTAACGATACCAAGCAGCGCCTCTTCCACGGCATTCCCTTCTTCTCGCGAGAAAACTCAGGGGAACTCATGCGTGGGCGGCCGAAGAAGTCGCGTCATCGCTCTGTCCGTTTGCCTGAGAGATTCGGCTTGCCTGCGGAGGTCGTCCGCGCGCAAGCCTTGCACCTTCGGCACTCACTTAAGAGTTCTCCAGAGTTTTCTCCGCCCCCGGTTTGCTTATGTCGCGCTTGCGCTGTTGTGGCGCTGCGGACGAACCGCTTTGCCGTTCGCGCGAGCGCCTCGGCATTCCGAAGGCCTCACAGAAATATTGACTCGGCCACTATACGCCCTGACGCGGCGTCGATCAACAACTATTTCGCTCAACGTTACGCGTTGCCCCCGCAATGTCGCAATGCCGCGCAATGTTGCGACCGGAGCGCCCTCACAGTGGTTGCGGGATGCCTACGAATGTGACCCGGGCGTAGTGCCCGTGCTAGACTGGCGGCAAAGAAAGCGGAATGCCAAAGAAAGAGATCGCCATGAGCAAGTACGACAAGCTGTGGGGCTACGTGGAAACCCAGGAGGGCGATGAGCTGACGCTCACCTTCGACGAGATCGGCGCTATCGCCGGTGTCCCTTTGGACCACTCGTTTCTCAACTACAAAAAGGAGCTTCTGCCCCACGGCTGGGAAGTGGGCAAGATATCCATGAAGCAGCAAACCGTGCGCTTCAAGCGGTTGGCGGAATAGGCCGAGATCGACGGAACAAGTGGCCGGCGGCTGGCGAAACGGACTTTCGCTGGCTTGTGAGGCAAGCCGGGGTTGCTTACGTTGTCTGCCTGACTGGCGAAGGAGGCTTCGGCCGTTCGCGCTACCTGTCTGGTTAACGAAGGTGTCGGTTTTTGCACGAAATCGCGAGTTATCAGCGTCAAAAGTGGGAAGTTCGCTGCCATTATTATCGAATTTCGCAAATTATGGCAAGATTTCTCGTTCCGAGACGCTTATAACTCAAGATTTCACGCAGAAACAGCGCTTTCCGTTTACCGAGTCTGGATGTCTGCCTCTTCCGCAGTCGTGCTTTTCGGGAGATCGGCCTCAAGCAGGCGTTGGAAGATCCCTCGAAGTAGGCTCTGGAAAGGTTTTGAATGTCGCTTACGTTTTCCTTAACTTGATTCTGCTTGCCGAGCGAGCGGGGTATATTCGTCCCAGACGGTAAGGAGGATGAGGCATGGGCACGTGGCTGAAAAGAATCGGACTGGGTGCGCTGGCGCTCGGCGTTCTCTGCACCGTGGCGGTCTTCGCGGTTGATGCCCATGTGCGCTCTTCCGCCGGCCCGCGCATCGTGTCGGTTGACGAGGCGGCGGCGCTCGGCGACGTGGATTGCGTGCTGGTGCTCGGGTGCGGGGTGCATCCCGACGGACGCCCGAGCGACATGCTGGCGGATCGCATCGTGTGCGGCGTCGCGCTGTACGAGAACGGCACGTCGCCGAAGCTGCTGATGAGCGGCGATCACGGACGCGCCGACTACGACGAGGTGAACGTCATGCGGAAGGCAGCCGTGCAGGCGGGGCTTCCGGCGGACGACGTGTTCATGGACCATGCGGGCTTCTCCACCTACGAGAGCATGTACCGGGCGCGCGATGTGTTCGGAGCGAAGCGCATCGTGGTCGTTTCCCAGGAGTACCACCTGTACCGTGCGCTTTACGTGGCGGAACGCCTCGGGCTTGACGCCTACGGGGTGTCGGCCGACCTGCGCTCCTACGCTGGGCAAGAGGCTCGCGAGGTGCGCGAGGTGCTGGCCCGGAACAAGGATTTCCTCACGGCGATCGTGCAGCCGCTTCCGACGTTTCTGGGCGATCCCATCTCGTTTTCCGGAAGCGCTGCGGCCACCGAAGGGTGAGCTCAGCGACCCTTGGCTTCCCCAGCGCAGAGCCAGTCAATGAGGCTAACGATTTCAATACCGGTGGCCGTGGTTCCCCAATGGAGCGAGTCGCGCGTGAATTTCAGATGCCAGGGAAAGGACGATTTGTGGTTATTCCCGTTTCCAGACGGTCGAGGAGCTCTTGGCGGCCGCCGGTGATATCCATTTTGGCGTAGATGTGGCGGACGTGGGTTTGCGCTGTGCTCTTGGCGATGAACAGCTCGTCGCAGATGTAGGGGATGGACCGGCCACGCAAGAGGAGCGCCACTACCTCCACCTCGCGCGGGGACAGGCCGTAGGTCTCGGTAGCGGCGCGCAGCTTGGCGTCATCGGCGGGGGTTGCGGCACCACCGGTGCCAGCTTCAGCGTCGGCATTCCCCAAGGCGCCCTGTCCGTTGCCGTTCTCGGAACCGATGGGGACGCCGCCCATGGCGACGGTCTCCTGCGCGTAGCGGGAGCCGTCGGTCATGTTCCACGCAAGCACGACGAGCATGAACAGTGAGACGATGCTGACGGTGGCCGGATATCCGATGGCGACGGAAGAGCGGTATAGGATCCACGCAGCTGCTTCGCCGAGAACGATTCCTAAGAAGAGAAGCGCGAAGCCGAAGGCGGCCGTGGGCAGAGGCGCGGTGTTCCAACGTTGACTGAGATTTCCCATCACAATCCATAAATACACGAGAAAGCAGCCGAATCCTGCGAAGGCTACGGCCATACAGAGCAGGGCGCCGGTGGCTCCGACGAAGGGAACGAACAGGAAACCGATAGCCACGAGGACGGTGGCAGGGCGGTAGGCCACGCGGGGATTTTCGCGACGGACGCGCTTCACCATGTAGAGCGTGAGAATGGTTTCGGATATAAGGAAAACGCCCACGTTGGCAAGCCCGGGCAGTGTGGAGGCCAGCCATGCGTCCTCGATTCCGGGGAGGGTGTGGCCGGCGAGTGCGAACAGCGCGCCGTAGACGACGGCGGCCAGGGAAAGCTCAGATCCTATGAGGCGTGCGGGGTGAAGCGGCTCGGAGGCGCTTTCCTGCGGCACCGGAGTTTCTCCGTCGACTGTTGGGTCGGGAAAGCGTTCGATCAGCATGGCGAAGAACAGGGAGGCGGGGGCCAGGGCGAGCGAGAGGACAAAGGCGATGGAATGGGGCAAAAGCGCAATAGCGATATACAGTGCTCCGCCCGTGAAGATGGAGGCGACGGTGCCGACGACGCGCTTGCGCAGGCGAATGGCGCCGAAGGGCGCGGCCCAGCCGACGATAAGGGCTGCCAGTCCGCCGCCGGCCAGAAAGCCCGCAGCGGCCGCTAGTGCATTGGGGCTGTTGGGGCCCATGCCGATGGCACTGCTATGCAGGAGCGCTCCGATAGGAGAGAGCAGCGCGGCAGCAACCAGTAAAGGCACCGTGGGCGAGGAGCTTGCCGGAATGTTCGGAACGTGCGGGCGCGAGCCGAGCATCGCCATGGCTGCAAACGTGATCAGCGCGCCAGCGACCAGGCCGCTGCGCCACGTGATCCCGCTTTCGATAAACGTGGACGCGGTGGAGACCACCGGCGAGAGGGCGACGAGCAGCACCCAGGCCGCGGCGCATCCGCAGCCGACGGCCAAGCGCACATCGCAGCTTTCCTGAAAGTTGTCCCACCAGCGGGCGAACACGGCCACCACCTCCGGGGCCATAGTGTCACATCGGGGCTTTTCCCGTCAATCATCACTTTTTACCGATAGCCCTGACGTGGGAATACTCGTTTCGCACCGATAGACGAAAGTGCTTTTCGAGCCCATGATGGGAGTCATCGATCAACCGAAAAGGAGGGACATTGTGACTACCGAGAACATGAAGCTGAGCCGCCGTGGGTTCCTGGGACTGGGAGCCGCTGCCACCGCTGCCGCAGCCGCGGCCGGGCTTGCGGGCTGCGCGCCCAAGACCATGGCCGAGACGGGGCCGGTCGAGCCTGAGGGCTACACGTGGGAGACCGCGCCCGAGCCCATCACCGAGGTGGATGCTACCGAATCCGCCGACGTCGTCGTCATCGGCGGCGGCATGGCCGGTTTCTCGGCGGCCTGCTCGGCGGCCGAGAAGGGCGCAAAGGTGGTGCTTCTGGAGAAGACGGGCGCGGGCCAGTTCCGCGGTATCGACTACGGCGCCATCGGCGGCAAGCTGCAGTTAGAGGCCGGCATCGATTTGCGCGATCGCAAGCAGGACGTGCTGCAGGAGGTGCTGCGCTGGGGCGATCACCGGGGCGACTACCGCGTGGTGAAGGCGTGGGTCGACAACTCCGCCGAGGCGCTCGACTGGGCTGCCGACATGCTGACGAACCACGGCATCACCATCGCCCCCATGCCCATGGAGATGCAGGTCATTCCCGACGCCTGGTACGAGCATTACGCCACCGACGCCTTCCAAATCGTGCCCACCGACGAGCTG
Organism: uncultured Adlercreutzia sp.; assembly: GCA_902478715.1. Classification (GTDB taxonomy): domain Bacteria; phylum Actinomycetota; class Coriobacteriia; order Coriobacteriales; family Eggerthellaceae; genus Adlercreutzia. The sequence goes on along the minus strand of CABSMC010000040.1, from coordinate 15,219 downwards.
ATGGCCGAAGGTGGCGAGGCCGGCTATGAGCCCCCCTTCGCTATCGGCTGGGCCAAGGCGTTCACCGCCTATGCGGGCGAGCTCGGCGTCGATGTGCGCTTCAACACCGAGGCGAAGCAGCTCGTGCAGGACGAGAGCGGCGCGGTGGCCGGTGTGGTTTGCGAGGGAGGCGCGGGCGTCGTGCGCATCGATGCGAAGTCGGTCGTGCTCGCTACGGGTGGCTACGGCAACGACGAGGAGATGATGGACGCCTTCATCCCCGGTCATGCCGAGGATGTCCACAACATCTCGACGCCGCCCCACAACACTGGCGACGGCATCCGCATGGGTGCCTGGGTGGGCGGTGCCATCGATGAGGCGCCCCACTGCCCCATGTACTTCGACGAGGGCGTGGAAGGCCTGGAGCACATGCCCTCCATCCCGCTGACGCGCCAGCCGTGGCTGTACCTGAACGACTTGGGCGAGCGCTTCTGCAACGAGGACATGCCCTACGCCTTCGTCTGCCGCGCCCACAACGCCCAGCCGCGCCATATGAAGTGGGTGTTCTGGGACAGCAAGTGGGAGACCGACGGCCCGGCCATGGGCATGGTGGTCTGCAAGGACTTCCGCTCGCCGCTGCACAATCCCGAGGAGATCCAGCAGTTCATCGAAGAGGGGACGATCCTTTCGGCCGACACCATCGACGAGCTGCTGGCGAAGATGGAGGGCATCGACGCGGAGACGGCCAAGAAGTCCATCGAGCGCTACAACGAGCTGTGCGCCGCCGGCGTCGACGAGGACTTCGGGAAGCGCAAGCAGTGCCTAAGCTCGCTCACCGAGCCTCCCTTCTACGGCGTGCACGCCGGCACGACGCTGCTGGTGACCATGGGCGGCCTGAAGATCAACGAGAATCAGCAGGTCATTGATGCCGACGCCCATCCCGTCGAGGGTCTGTGGGCCGCCGGCAACTGCTCCGGCAACTTCTTCTTCGGCGATTACCCCATCACCATCTCGGGCGCCAGCCACGGCCGCGCCTGCACCGGCGGCCGCCGCGCCGGCCAGTTCGCCGCCGACCGCGCCCTGGGGGCATAGCGAGCCCAGGAAGCCTGCTCACCCTCTCTTTCGTATTTCTGAAAACCCGCCCTCGCGCCTTCCCCTCCCCGCGCGAGGGCCGCGGTTTTTTCTGGGGTTCGGGGAAACGGGGAAGCGGGAAAGTGAGAGCAGAAATTCAATCGCGATAGATGAGCTGTTCTGCAATGTCACCCGCTTGAACAGCCTAAAAGGCTCCAGAGGCGTAGCTGCGCGCTAGATTTCGGGAAGATGGGCGATTCGTTCAAGGAACAGGCGCAGGGTCTCGCTCGGGTTGTCCTTGCGGTAGAGGGCGCCGATGGGGAAGGTTGCGTCGTCGTCGGTCAAGGGGATGCAGCGGTATCGCTCGGCGCGGGTGAAGAGCTGCCCGGTGAGAGAGGATTGGGAAAGCAGAAGCGCGTCGCCCTGCAAATCGACGAGCGAGAAATCAAGCCCAGGCTGGGCCAAGGCCGTCCGATGGCGGGGCTCGAACCCGTGGCGGCGGCAGGTCTCTTCCACGCATTGCCAGCCCCAGGCAAAATAGGGGCCGGACAATCGGATAAGCGTCTCGGATGCAAGGTCGGCCATGGTGATAGACGGCTCTTGTGCCAATGGGTGTCGGCTGTCGACTACCACCACATAAGGATCCTTGAAGAGAGGGAGGAAGGCGAGATCGCCATTGCCCGCATCGGCCGTTGCGCCGCTCCGATAGGAGAAGACGACGTCGGCCTCGTTGTCGAGGAGAAGATCGGCGAACAACTTGGAATCGGTTTGATTGTACGTGCACGCGATCGGGTCATCGGTGCCCTGCTGGGCGACGCAGGTGGATATGGCCCACAGGATGCGCGGGTTTTGCAGCAGGCCGCCAATGCGAAGAGTCTTCTGACCCCTGAGGGCCTTCACGCGCTTGCGAGCGCGCTCCCAGCACTCGTCGATGATGAGCGCCTCGTCGACGAGCGCTCGGCCCGCCTGGGTGAGCTTGACGCTGTGACGGTCGCGCTCGACGAGGTCGGCTCCGAAGGCGCGCTCGAGGGAAACGATGTGCTTGCTCAAAGTCGACTGGGTGATGTTGCAGCGCCGGGCCGCCTCAGTGAAATTGAGGCAGTGGGCGAGTTCGATGTATTCACGGAAAATCTCGATATGCATCGGTTAGTCCAATCTTGAATAACGGTTATTCCTGATAGGGAGAATTCCCGTCGAAACGTCATTTCCCTTATCCCCTGAACAAAGAGTATAAAACACCTGCTAGGAAAATGGCAATCCTCGATGACCCGGGCGAGCGATCAGCCGTTCCTCATTCCGAATTTGTTACAAGAAAAGAGGAAAGAATGGGAAAGCTCACGTTAACGCGCCGAACCTTCTCGAAGCTCGCTGCCGCTACGGCGGTCGCAGCAGCTACGTTGTCCTCGCAAGCTGAGTCGGCATTTGCCGAGACGGACGGGGGCTCGTCTGCCGCCGGTGAGGTCAAGCGCATTCGCAGTTCTTGCCGTGGGTGCGGAAAGATGGAGTGCGGCGTATGGGTTACGGTGCGCGATGGTCGCGCAGTGAAAATCGAGGGCGACGAGTCGTGCCCCTCAAATCGCGGTCATAGCTGCTCGAAATCGCAGGCGTCTCTTCAGGCGGCCTATCATCCTGATCGCCTAACCTACCCGATGAAGCGCACGAATCCGAAGGGGGAAGATCCAGGCTGGCAGCGCATCAGCTGGGATGAGGCCCTTCAAACTTGCGCCGAGAAGTTCCAGGAGCTCATCGACCGCTACGGAGGCGAGAGCCTCGTGTGCTTTGGAGGCACGTCCCGCGTATGGTGCATGGGTTCTTACGGCGATCTGAAGATCCTGCTCGATACGCCGAACGGGTTTTTGGGCTATCAGATCTGCAAGGGGCCTCGTCATATGGCGGAGCTCATGACCGACGACATGGGATCGAACTGGATGGAGACGGTCATGAACCCGACGGTCTACGTTCAGTGGGGCACCGCCGTGGAGTACTCGAACTACGACGATAGCTGCCGTACCGCGGTGGACGTGTCCCAGAGCTCGGACGTCCATATTCTTATTGATCCACGTCAGGGTGCGTTGGGCAAAGAGGCCGATTACTGGTTGAATATTCGTCCGGGCACGGATGCCTACATTGCCCAGGCTTGGACGAACATCGTCATTGAACGTGATTTGTATGACGCGCTCTACGTCAAGCGCTGGACGAATGCGCCGTTCCTTTTCAGTGAGGAGGTGGAACCGAGCGGCGGCTATGTCATGGAGGGTGGCGGTGGCGTTCACCTTTCGACGCGCTTGCTCAAGGAGAGCGATATCAAAGAGGGCGGCTCGTTCCGTCGCTTCATGGTGTGGGATGAGTTGGCGGGCACCGACGAGAACCATCCTTTTCACCACAATGATCCCACAGGCCATCTGACCTATTTCGATTCAGAGACATGCTTGTGGGAGGGCGAGACATACCGCAAACCGACGACGGGATTTACCGTCGAGCAGCCCGAGCAGAGCTCCGGTTCGGCACCGGCGTGGTTCCCGGATCCGACGCCTTTCGATCCCGAGATCGATCCTGCGCTGTACGGGGAGTTCGATGTGGCGCTGGCCAACGGCAAGACGGTGTCCGTGCGGCCAGTATGGAGCATCTACGCCGAGCGCTGCGCTGAGTACACCCCCGAGCGGGCGTCCGAACTGACGGGAGTCGATGCGAGCCTTATCGAGGAGGCGTGTCTGGCCTGGGCAACGCGTAAGGACCCCCGCTACGGCAATGGCGGCCTGCATTTCCAGCTGGCCACCGATCAGACGGGTAACTCAACCCATTTGGTGCGCATGCTGATGATCCTCTCCCATATCACGGGCAACTATGATTCGCCAGGCGGAAATCGCGGGCAGACGAAAGCGCAAGTCGAGGTGTCGCCTGGAGTAGTGCCCATGAGCACGCCAGCGTTGCCCGAGGGCGTCACCTATTTCATGGCGAACGAGAAGATGATCGGCGGCGACAAGTACCCGCTTCTCAAATACTGGAACAAGTGGGCCGAGGCGACGGCTATCTGGGATGGGGCCCTTACGGGTGAGCCATACCGTATTCGCGGCGGGATTGCCCAGTCGGGCAATTTCATGGCTATGTCCAACTGCAGTTATGGTTGGGAAGCTCTAAAGACGTTCGACTTTTTGGCGGTCATCGATATGTGGCATACGCCGATGCTCGACCTCGCCGACATCGTGATGCCGTGTGTCCACTGGTTGGAGGCGGAATCGCCTCGCTGCTCGCAGGGCGCTTCTGGCGGTATCGGCGCCACCTGTAAGTGCATTGACGCGCCGGGCGAATGCAAGATCGACTACGAGATCGATATCGAGCTGTGGCGCGCCATGGGACGTCCGTGGAACGATGTCGAGGAGAATCCGCAGTGGGATGCGTGGCCGAGCGCTCATGACCATCTCGATTGGTGCGTGCGCGACTTCCCGCCGGCATCAACGTGGGACGAGTTCGTCGAGAAGTTCCAGCGCGATGGCTGGTGGGAGGCGAAGGACGTGCATCCCGAGCGCTGGGGCACGTACCATCGCTACGAGATGGGCGAATTGCGGCAGCCGGGTGCTTTCACCATGTATCCTACCGACGGGAAGCCCGGTTTCTATACGCCGACGGGCAAGGTGGAAATTTGGTCCACCATTATGGAGAGCTATGGCCTGGACAGCACCTACGAGCACTACGACTATTCTCTTGCCGACTGCTTGCCCGTAGCGCGCGAGCCTTACGTTTCGCCGGTTTCCACTCCGGAGAAATTCGAGGGCGACGATGTGTTCAACTGCACGACTGGTCGTCGAAATCCGGTGTACTTCCACTCTGAGCATCGCCAGCTTCCCTGGTGCCGCGAGCAGTGGCCGGTGCCTCGCATCGAGATGAACCCCGCCGACGCCGAGCGCTTGGGGCTCGACCAGGGCGACTGGGTATGGATTGAAAATGAGAACGGCAAGATTCGTCAGGTGGTTGACTTGTACCACGGCATCGCCCCCGGTGTGGTGAACTTGGAGCACACGTGGTGGTTCCCCGAGATCGATGATGTGGGTCATGGATGGCAGCATTCCGCTTGCAACCAGCTGGTATACAAGGACAATAACGATCCTTTCTGTGGATCAAGCTCGCTACGCTGCTACGACGTTCGCGTGTACAAGGCCACGCCTGAGAATTCTCCGTTCGGCAACCCATGCCCGTGCGACAGCGCCGGCAACCCCATCATCACCTCGGCGAGTGATCCTCGCTTGAAGGAATGGCTGCCGACCTATGAGGGAAGGGAGTAGTTATGACGCAATATGCGATTGCCACCGACCTCAATCGCTGTGTGGGATGCTTGGCCTGCTCGGTGAGCTGCAAAGTAGTGAACGGCGTGCAGCCGGGAGATTTTTGGCTCAAGGTGCTGCGCATCGGGCCGAATCCGAAACGGGAGGGCTCGGGCGCGTGGCCCGATGTCGAGCATTACTACCTTCCGGTGCAGTGCCAGCATTGCGACGATCCGGAATGCGTGAAGGTGTGCCCTACCGGTGCTTCCCGCAAACTCGAGGATGGCACGGTGCAAGTGGACAAATCGAAGTGCATCGGTTGCCAGTTCTGCGCCATGAGCTGCCCCTATGGCGTGCGCTATCTGAACGAGGAGGAGCGCGTCATTGAGAAGTGTACGCTTTGCGAGCAGAAGATTGCCCAGGGCGAGCTGCCCCAGTGCGTCGCCCAGTGCAATGGCCGCGCCCGGTTCTTCGGCGACATCGAGCAGGGTATCGAGAACCTGCAGGGGCCGATAAGCCCGAAGCGCAGCGGTGCGGGGAAGTCCTACGAGGAAGTGACCGCATGCCGCGTGAGGCTTGGCGACTATGTGGAGCCCTTCGAGGACAGCGACGTCCATCAGCTTCCCAATGTCGGGAACGGTCCTTCGTTTGTGTACATCTTGAGAAACCGCGACTGGAAAGGCGAGGAATAATGGAACTGCAATGGCCCCTTATCCTATTCACCACGTTCGTAGCCTGGTCGTGCGGTCTTTTCGGTACCCAAGCTGTGGCGGCCCTTCTCGGCGAGGGGCGCCGCGTCCAGATGACATCGCTCGTGGCGTCAGCCGTGCTCATGGCCGTGGGCGGGATCGCGGTGTTCTTCCATTTGGAGCACTGGGAGCGCATTTTCAACGGCTTCGGAAATCCAACCTCGGGCATTACTCAGGAGTTGGTGTGCATTGTCGTTATCGCGGTGCTCATGGTGGCGGCCTTCATCACGATTCGCAAGAACGCTCAGGAGCCTTCTGGCAAGTCGCTGCCTCGGGCGCTCGCTATTTGCATAGCGGTTGCCGCTGTCGTGACGGTACTGGTGACCGGCCATTCTTACATGATGGACGCTCGTCCCGCTTGGAATTCCGTCTTGGGCCCCCTGTCCCTTGTCGGCGCGGCCTGCGCGTTGGGCCCGCTTACCTTCGCGGTGATCGAGGCCGTGGGCGGTCATGCCGTCGGAGGTGGGATCGTCTGGGGGGCGGTAGGGGGCGCAGCTGTGAATGCGGTGCTTTCCGGCGCCTACTTATTCGCCATGGAGGTCTCCGGCAGTGCCTACACCGAGGTGGGCTACTACATCGATCCCACCGATCCTACGGCGGGCATGGTGGATGTGGCGGCTCTGTCGCCTTTCGCCGGCGAATCGGTGGCCATGGTGGCAACGACTGTTGTAGCGGTTATTGCAACGCTGGCGTGCGCTTTGGTGGCGCGCAAGTCTGGAAGTTGGAAGGTCTGGGGCTCCGTGGGTGTGGCTGGCGCTGCTGTTGGAGCCGTAGCTTTGCGCATGGCCTTCTATTCTGTGGGCGCAAGCGTGTACCTGTTCTACTGATAACGTTCTGACAGGTGAATGCTGGCGGGGGAGGACAGGTGTAGTTCCTCCCCATTTCCGAGGCCCCCTCGAGGGCGGTTCGCATCCCCAAACCCCTTGCAAACAGCGAACCGCCCTCGAGGGGGCCTTCGCTTTGATCTGTGCGCCTACTCCGCCAGGTCTTCCACGAAGCCCACACGGTAGTTGCGGAAGATTACTTCGCCTTGCTCCTGGGTGGCGTCCAGGTCGACATCGGCTTCTATGCGGAAGTCGCCGGCGTCTTCCTCGTCCAGGAAGATCTGACGGACGTGCCAGGCGTGCGACTCCTGCTCGGGGCTCTCGTCGATCATCAGGTAGGCGGCGGACCGCGCGTCGCCATCGAGGCGGATCTCGTTGTGCTCGGCGAAGTAGTCGTCCAAAGCCGCGTTCCACGCGCGCTCGCTCATGCCCCATTCCTCGTCCAGGTTGCCCAGCTCGCGCGTGCGATCCAGTGCGGCCAGGCGCACGCGGGCGAAGAGCGCGTTGCGCACCATGACCTCCATGCCGTGGCGGTCGGCCACCACGGCATCGGCCGCCTGCGGGGGCGCGCCGGCACAGGGCAGCTCGCCGGCGCTCTCCCACGCGTCCACGAGCGAGGAGTCGGTGGTGCGCACCATGAACCCGAGCCAGGCGATGATGTCGCGCAGTCGGTCGTCTAGCCGGTCGGGCGGCAGGGTGCGCACGAGCACGCGGAAAGCGTCGGACAGGTAGCGCAGAAGCGTCCCCTCCGACTTCGCGATGCCGTAGCGGCCGATGTAAGTTTTGAAGTCGCTTGCCGTCTCCACCATGTCGCGCAGGACGCTCTTCGGCAAAAGCTCGTAGTCGCGGGCCCACGGCACGCCCTGGCAGTACAGCTCGAAGGCGCGGTTCAGCAGCTCCTCCAGGGGCTTGGGGTAGGTGATCTCGGCCAGGCGCTCCAGGCGTTCCTCGTATTCCACGCCGTCGGCCTTCATCTCGGCCATGGCGGCGTCGCGCGCTTTGCGCTCCTGGGCCCGCAGCACCTTCGCCGGGTTCTCCAGGGTGGCCTCCACGAGTGAGATGACGTCCAGGGCGTAGTCGGGGCTTTCCGGATCTAGCAAGTCGAGCGCTGCCAACAGGAAGGGCGAGAGGGGCTGATCCAGCGCGAAATCCTCGGGCAGCTCCACCGTGAGCTCGTAGGAGGGTCGGCCCTCGGCGTCCTCGCCGCGCACCACCACGCCCGCTTCCAAAAGGGTGGCGAATATCTCGTCGGCCCGCGCGTTCAGCTTGATCTTCTCCTCGGGCGTCTGGGCCGAGTCGGCGATGAGCGTATGCACGTTGGCCCAGGCGTCGCCCCCGCGGCTCACCACCGACAGCACCATGGAATGGGTGATGCGCATGCGGGGCGTCAGCTTCTCGGGTGGCTTCTCGATGAGGTGCTCGAAAGTCTGCTTGTTCCAGCTGACGAAGCCCTCGGGCGGCTGCTTCTTCTTCACGCGACGCTGCTTTTTCGGGTCGTCGCCTGCTTTCAGCATGGCCTTGTGGTTCTCGATCTCGTGCTCGGGGGCAAGGGCCACCACCATGCCCTCGGTGTCGAAGCCGGCCCGTCCCGCGCGGCCCACGATCTGGTGGAACTCGCGGGAGCGCAAACGGCGCATCTTCTGCCCGTCGAATTTGGTGAGCTGGGTGAGCACCACGGTGTGGATGGGCACGTTGATGCCGACGCCCAAGGTGTCGGTGCCGCAGATGACCGGCAGCAGCCCCTGCTGGGCGAGGCGCTCCACGAGCAGGCGGTAGCGCGGCAGCATGCCGGCATGGTGCACGCCCACGCCGGCGGTCAGCAGCCGCTGCAGGATCTTGCCGAAGGGGGTCGTGAACTTCGTGCCCTTCATGGCCTGCTTGATTTCCTCGCGCTGGGCCTTGTCCGACACGCCGTAGCTGGCCAGCGCCCGGGCGTTCTTTAGCGCCTCGTCCTGGGAGAAATGCACGATGTACATGGGCGCCTCGCCGGCGCGCAGGCCCAGCTCCACGGTGGCTTCCAGGGTCTCGAAGGTGTAGTCGTAGGACAGCGGCACGGGGCGGGGCGCGTCGGTCACCAGGTCGACGGGACGGCCGGTGCGCTCCTCCAGGGCGGCGGCGATGTCGCTCACGTCGCCGAGGGTGGCGCTCATCAGCAGGAACTGCGCGTTCGGCAGCGTGAGCAGCGGCACCTGCCAGGCCCAGCCGCGATCGGGATCGGCGTAGAAGTGGAACTCGTCCATCACCACGCAGGCCACCTTCGACGCGGGGCCCTCGCGCAGGGCCTGGTTCGCGAGGATCTCCGCCGTGCAGCAGATGACCGGCGCCTCGGTGTTGATCGTGGAATCTCCCGTGATCATGCCCACGTTCTCGCGGCCGAGGATGTCCACCATGTCGAAGAACTTCTCGGAGACGAGGGCCTTGATGGGCGCCGTGTAGTAGGCGGTGCGCCCCGTGGCCACGGCCATGAAGCAGAGCCCCAAGGCCACCATGGACTTGCCGGAGCCCGTGGGCGTGCCGAGGATCACCGAGTCGCCCACGGCCAGATCCATGAGCGCATCCTCCTGGTGGGGCCACAGCTCCATGCCGCGGGAGTCCACCCATTCCAGGAACACCTCCAGGGCCTCGTCGGGCGTGAGCACGTCGCCCTCGCCGGTCTCGGCCCAAGGGAGGAGCCACCCCAGCGAGCCGGGCTCGAAGGGGTCGATGGATGCGATGGGGCTGCCGGCGTCGGCGCGGGCCGCGCGCTTGGCGGCTTCGGCGGCCTCGGCGGCGATGTCCTCGGGCGTCTCGTAGACGCCTTCCTCGGCGATGGCGTTCTCGGCGGTATCGGTCATGGGGTGTCCGTTCTGACGGCGCGATCGTTCGCCATCTATTATAAGTAAGACCCGCGCATCGAAGATGACGCATCGGCGGCGGTTTTTCTAGTGTAGTATAGGCGCTTATCGAAAGAATTGTCGCGGGTGCAGGGCAAGGCGGATGCAACGCCGTGCGTGGCAGGCGCGATGACGAGAAGAGACGCTACCTGTGTGGCGATGCGCGGTCGCCGTGTTGCTGCAAGGCGGCGCTTGAAACGAGAGTTGGGGTTCAACGTGAAAAAGGGAAATGTAGCAGCGCTTCTGCCGATCGGCGTATTCCTCGTGCTTTATCTGGGGCTCGGTATCCTGTTCGAGTACGGCATGGGCATTTCCATGGGGTTCTACAACATCCCCATTGTGGTCATTTTCCTGGTGGCTCTTCTGGTGGCATGTTTCCAGAACCGCAACCTTTCCTTTGACGACAAGCTCGTCGTCATGGGCCGAGGCATCGGGGACAAGACCATCGTCACCATGATCCTCATCTTCATGGCGGCCGGCGTGTTCGTGGGCACTGTGGGACGCGACTCGGCCGAATCGGTGGCGTACTTCATGCTGTCGATCATCCCGGCGGAATTCTCCGTGGTGGTGCTGTTCGTGGTCAGCTGTTTCGTGTCTATCTCCATGGGCACATCGGTGGGCACGATCACGCTGATTACGCCTATCGCCGTGGCGGTGTCGAGCGCCTCGGGCTTCAGCCTGCCTTTGTGCGTGGGCTCCGTTATGGGAGGCGCCATGTTCGGCGACAATCTGTCGTTCATCTCCGACACCACCATTGCCGCCTGCCAGGGTCAAGGCTGCCAGATGAAGGACAAGTTCCGCGAGAACTTCAAGATCGCGCTCCCGGCGGCCATCGCGACGCTGGTGGTGATTCTCGCGCTTTCGCTGGGCTCTGACATTTCGGGCACCGTGCAAAACGACTACAACCTGATCGAGCTGATTCCCTACCTTATCGTGCTCGTCGGTGGCATTTGCGGCATCAACGTGTTCATTGTGCTTCTGCTGGGTATTTTGTCGGGCTCCATCATCGTGGTGGCCGAAGGCGCGGTTGCTGCCACCGACCTGCTCGGCAATATGGGCACGGGCGCTGCTGGCATGTTCGAGACCACGATGGTGGCCGTGCTCGTGAGTGCCATCTGCGCGCTCATTCGCGAGAACGGCGGATTCGTGGCGCTGCTCAATGGCATTAAACGCGTGTTCAAGGGGCGCAAGGGCGGTCAGCTGGGCATGGGCTTGCTGGTGGGCGCCATGGACATCGCAACGGCCAACAACACGGTGGCCATCGTGATGGCGAATCCCATCGCGCACGAAATGGCTGAAACCTACGACATCTCGCGTCGCAAGACGGCTTCCATTCTGGATACGTTTTCCTGCGTGTTCCAGGGCGTCATTCCCTATGGCGCGCAAATGCTCGTGGCGCTCTCGGCCTGCGCGGAACTCGGCTTCGACATATCGGCTTTCCAGGTGATGCCGTTTCTGTTCTACCCGTTCTTCTTGCTGTTAAGCTCGCTTGTGTTCATTTTCTTCGTGCCGGACGATCGCGGCTACGTGCCCGATCATACTGCCTACCAATCCTCCAATTCGTAGTAGCGCTTAAGGGCCACGCCTGCGGGGGTCACTTCGAAATCGGCCTGCCATAGCTCCACGCCGGCGGTGCGGCAGGCGTCCACGGTGGCGAGCACTTCCTCGTAGGTGGTGCCGTGGTAGAAGCGGAAGCCGAAGTTGTCGTAGTAGAGGCAGTACAGGACGGCGGCCCGCTCATGGTCAGCCAACGAAGCGGCCAGCTCGCGCAAATGGCGCAGGGAGCGCTCAGTGGAGCTGAAGGGCGCTTCGGGTAGGCGAGGCACATAAGGCGGGATGTTCGTCTGCATCTGCACGAGCGGCGTCTTCACTTCCAGGTACAAGTCGTCGTTGACGAGGAAGTCGAGGCGCGAGTCGCCCAGGGGCACCTCGCGGCGAACCGTGCGAACGGGGCCGGTTATGGCCGCGAAAGCGCCCTCGCGCAGGAAGTGCTCCACGTAGCGGTTCGACGCGTTCTGGTTGATGCCGATCCAGTGCTTGTCGGGGTCGTCGGGTTGCTGCAGCGAGTAGGCCTCCACCGTGAGCGGCATCTTGCGTTTGGGGTTGCGGGAGTCGGACACGAGGCACGGGCGCCCCGCCAAGTCCAGGCCACCGATGCGCGACACCGCCGGGCAGTGGCAGCGCACAATGCCCGCGGGCACGCCCTTTTCGTTGGCGGTTCCGAAACCGACGTCCATGATGAACCGGTTCGGCCGCGCGAGGATGACCCCTTCGCGCAGAGGCTTGGGGAATGGGAGAAAGAGAACTGGCTTGGTATCGCGTTGCTTCATGGCACCTTTGCAAAGATTTTCAAAATAATGGTCACAAAATCGAGTTCTGGGTTTTCTGAGCTCGAATCCGGCTCTCTATGTCTTTAGATTAGTTGAATAACGTTAATCACGGTAATATTCAAGCACTTAAACGTGCTGAATCTTAGGGCAAATCTGTGTTCCGGAAACCCAGAACTCGACTTTGTGACCAAAAAGAGAAAAGTTTTTGCAAGCGGAGGGTTACGAGTTTCGATTGGAGCTGTGGGCTGCGGCAGCCAAGGCGTTGAACAGGCCGTGATGGCGGTCGAGGTATTCCGGATGCCACTGAACGCCCAGGAAGAAGGGCTTCGCGGGATCTTCCACGGCTTCCACCACCCGATCCTCGGAGCGGGCGGCGACAAGCAGGGCGGGGGCCACATGGTCGACGCCCTGGTGGTGCATGGAGTTCACCTCGAAATCCCCCGATGCGCTCACCACCGATTCCAGCAAGCTGCCCTTGGCGATGGTGACCTTGTGGGATATGCCGTAATAGGGCGGGTTCTGGCGATGCTGCTTTTCGGTGACGCCGCAGTTGTACAGGTCGCGATAGAGGCTGCCGCCGAGAGCCACGTTCATGACCTGCATGCCGCGGCAAATGCCCAAGGTGGGCAGGCTGCGCTCATGGGCGAGGCGGGCGAGCTCCAGCTCGAAACCGTCGCGATCCTCGCAGACGGCGAGCAAACCGTCCAGGCAGGGGATGGGCGGGCGTCCCGTGGCAGACAGCACGTCGCGGCCGTCCAGAGACTCTACCGTTTCCACGGCTGAGGTACCGTCCATGGCCTCTTCGAAGGTGCGGTCGGGTACGTAATGGCCGCAGAAGGGAACTTTTGCTCCTGTGGAGCGGCAGTGGGAGGAGGAGCCGCAGCCCATGGCCGCAAGGTCATCCAGGCCCAGCGCATCGCGATTCTTGGCCGGGTCGGGCACGTAGTAGCGCGGATGCACGTCGCCGCCTCCGGTGATGAGCAGGCCGTCCACCAGCTCGATGACGTGGCGGGCGTGCTCTCGGTTTGCCTCGGCGCCCCCGGCGATGGGGGTGAGGAGAATGGGCACGGCCCCGGTAGCTGCCACGCGGTTGATGTATTCCACATTCACGCGCTGAAAGCCATCGGCCTCGTTCAGCGTCGTCGTAATTCCAATGATCACGGGATTGTTCCTTTTGTTGCTATCGCGGCGAGTTGGCAGCGCATGCGTTGCTTCTGCGGATGCGCTACCGTCTCGCCGAAACCACCTACCGCGTTAGAACATACCACCCCGCATGCCGTCCGACAATTGTCTATCTCACCGATGCACATCTCAAGGAATAAAAGGCTCGGAAAAAGCGGAGACACATTATTCGGTGGATTTTTCGATTGTTAGCAGAAAAAGGTTCTGAATGGGCGTGAGGATTAGCGGAAATAAGCGCAAAACGATAATTCATCGATTGCGATTCAGGAATGAGGGATTCTCGAGGCGCCGAGCAGCGAGTTCTATGGCTAACAAACGCAAAATCCGTCAAAATAATGAGAGCGAAGTTGCCCGGAGTGAGTTGGGCGTGCGGAAAGATTCGGAAGCGGGAGGGAAGGTCTATGCGGGCGGTAGTGCAGTGCGTGAGCGAGGCGTCGGTGACGGTGGAGGGGCGCGCGGTCGGTGCCATTAGGAAGGGGTACGTCATCCTTCTGGGCGTGGGCCATGGGGACACCGAGGACGAGGCGGAGCGGCTGTGGCGCAAGATTGCCAAGCTGCGCGTTTTCGAAGATGCCCAGGGAAAGACGAACCTAAGCCTGGCCGATGTGGGTGGGGAAGTGCTCGTGGTGAGCCAGTTCACGCTGTACGCGAATTGCCGCAAGGGGAATCGCCCCTCGTTCACGGACGCGGCCGACCCGGCCATTGCCCGGCGGCTGTACGAGCACTTTGCCGATCTGGCCCGTAACGACGGCTTTACGGTGGCGACGGGCGAGTTCGGGGCCATGATGGACGTGTCGCTTGTGAACCACGGGCCCTTCACGGTGGTGCTGGATACGGATGCGCTTTAACGGGGGCGGCTCCGACCAAGAGGAGCCGCCCCCGTTGCGTGGGGTAATGGCGCGTTGCGCGGTTAGCCTTCATCCACCACCAAATCGACGAATTGGAAGGTGGTGCAGTCCACGAGCCCCCGGTTCGTGAGGCGCAGTTCCGGCAGGCAGGCGAGCGGAATGAGCGCCATGGTCATGAAGGGGGAGGGCATGGTGCAGCCGATCTCGGCCCAGGTCTTTTCCAGATGATGCACCTTCTCGCTCATGGCGGGGGCGTCCAGGTCGTTCATGAGGCCGGCGATGGGCAGCTCCACGAGGCCGAGCACCTCGCCGTCGGCCACGACGACCATGCCGCCGCCCACCTCGGCGAGCGTGTTGGCCGCCAGCGCCATGTCCGCATCGTTGGTGCCCACCACGAGCAGGTTGTGGGCGTCGTGGGCCACGGTGGAGGCCATGGCGCCGCGCTTGATGCCGAAGCCCTTGGTGAAGCCGACGCCGAAGGTGCCGGTCTCGTGATGGCGCTCGAAGACGAAGGTCTTCAGAACGTCCTGGTCAAGGTCGCTTTCCAAGGCGCCGTCCGTCACGGTGAGCGCGGCGCGAACCTCGCGGTCGGGCACCGATCCGGGCAGCACTTCGATGACGCGCACGCATACCGCGTCACCCTCGGCGGCGTCGGTAGGCGCTTCCACGCGGAACGTCTCGGGCGCGATGGCGCGCCCCAAATGCATGGAATGGGTCACCCAGGCCGGGTACTCGAAGGGCACAAGCGGGAAGGTGCACGCGCCGTTTTCGGCCACGATCTCGCCGTCGATGAGCACGCGGGTGACGTTCAAATCCTCCAGGTTGTCCAAAAACACGATGTCGGCGCACTTGCCCGGGGTGATGGAGCCCAGCTCGTTGTCCATGCGGAAGCAGGTGGCGGTGTTGATGGTCATCATCTGGATGGCGCGCACCACGTCGATGCCGCATTCCACGGCCTTGCGCAGGATGTAGTCGAGGTGCCCGTTGGCCACGAGCGTGTGCGGGTGCGTGTCGTCGGAGATGAGGTTCGCGAAGCGCGTGTCGATGTCAGTTTCGGTGATGGCGGCCGCCAGGTTCGGCAGGTCGAGCCAGGCCGAGCCGTAG
>CABSMC010000039.1 GCA_902478715.1 uncultured Adlercreutzia sp. | reverse complement strand
GCGGTGGGCGGCCTGAAGCCCCAGCTGGTGCTGAAGGTGCTGCGGCCCTTCGTGAAGCTGGCCGACAAGATCCTCGCGAAGTTCAAGAAGCCGGCCATCGACGAGTCCGTGGAGCGCACCATCCACAACTTCTCGAGCGCCGCGCACCTCATCACGAAGAATCCGCGCAAGACGGTGCAGTCGTTTTTGTGGACGACGCTTTCCAGCATCTGCGAGATGAGCTGCTTCGTGCTCGTTGGCTTCGCGTTCGGCGTGCACCACCCAGAAGCGCTCATTTGCGGGTATGTTGTGGCCACGCTGTTCGCTATGATTTCCTTTGTGCCCCAGGGCGTCGGCGTCGTGGAGGCAGCGGTGACCGTGGCCTTCGCGCTCTTCGGCATCAGTTCGGCTACGGGCCTTGCGGTGGTCATCGTCTACCGCGGCATTGTGTTCTGGCTGCCGTTCCTCGTGGGCGCGGTGGTCATCCAGCGCATCAAGGCGTTTATGCCGCTGGGAAAGCGCGATCTGAAAGGCAAGGCCGAAGCCGTGGAGAACGAGCTGCCCGACAAGGTGGAGGCCGTGAAGCAGGTTGAGGCCAGCGAGGCTGCCAAGTGGGAGACCGCCGGGGCACGGCCTGAGCTCGAGAAAGTGCCGGCAGGGGCCTCGGGAACCGCGACCGGGGCGGGGACGGTTCCAAAGGAAACGAAGTAGGCGGGAGCCGGGAAGGCGCCTGGCGCGAAAGGATGCAAACGCGATGACGGAGACGAATCTGACGGGCGCGGCCCTGGAAGTGGCGCAGAAGCGTGAGACGCAGGGGCTCAACCGCACGCTGGGCGTTCACTTCACCAAGGTGGAACCGGGTCTCGTCGAGGCGGAGATGCCCATCACTCCGGCGCTTTTGCAGCCTTTCGGCTTTCTGCACGGGGGCGCCACTATCGCGCTTCTGGAATCGGTCGCTTCGGCCGGCGGCGAGCTGGCATGCGACTTGGAGACCGAGCAGCCCTTTGGCGTGGAGGTGACCATCCGTCACAAGAAGAGCGGTCGGGAAGGCGACGTGGCTCGCGGCGTGGCGAAACTCGCCGAGCGCAAACCGTCGTCGAAGGCCGGCTACAAGCTGTACTGGGAGGTGGTCGCCTATGACGGGGACGGCGATGTCATCAGCGACGGCGTCATCGTGGTGAAGGTGGTGCCGAAAGAGTACCTGGCCCAAAAGCTCGCCGAACGTGGGCAGGCTTAAAATTCCCCTGACTTCCCCCTTGCACTGTGCGTGCTCTGTGGTATCATATCGTTCGCTGTCCGCAAGGAAGCATTTCGGGTTGTGGCTCAGTTTGGTAGAGCGCTGCGTTCGGGACGCAGAGGCCGCAGGTTCAAATCCTGTCAACCCGACCATCGAATTCAAGAGCCGGCCCCGCGCCGGCTCTTCTTGTATGGAAGGGGAATGCTCATGCGCATACTCGTCGTGAATGCGGGTTCGTCGTCGCTGAAAAGCCAGCTTATCGAGACCGACGGCAAGGTTTCGCTCATGAAATGCCTGGCCGAGAAGGTGGGAACCCCCGACGCTTACATGAACGTGGCCTTTGCGCCCGATTTCCAGAAGGTCACCTATCATGTGGCGGATATGACAGTAGCCGAGTGTCTGAAGAAACTTTTGGAAGTGCTGGTGGACGATCCGGAGAGTCCCATCAGCGACCTTTCGCAAATTGACGCCATCGGCAACCGCATCGTGGCCGGCGGCGAGTACTTCACCAAGTCCGTCATCATCGACGAGCCGGCCCGCGAGAAGCTCGAACTGTGCGAGGAGCTGGCGCCGCTGCACAACCCGCCGGCCGACGCCTGCATCGACATGATGGCCGCGCTCATGCCGAACACGCCCCAAGTGGCCGTCTTCGACACGGCCTTCCACGCCACGATGCCCGCGAAGGCCTACATGTACCCGCTGCCGGCCCGCTACTACGACGACTATCGCATCCGCCGCTACGGTGCCCACGGTACGAGCCACCGCTATGCGGCCCAGCAGGCGGCTAACCTGCTCGGTCGTCCGCTGCGCGACTTGGGACTCATTACGTGCCACCTCGGCAATGGCGGCTCTATCACGGCGGTCAACCATGGGAAGTCCATCGACACCACCATGGGCTTCACGCCGCTGGAGGGCCTCATGATGGGCACGCGCTCCGGCTCCATCGATCCGGCCATCCTCACCTACATCATGCGCCGCGAGGGCATCTCCTTCGACGAGATGGATGCCGTGCTGAACCGCGAGAGCGGTGTGCTCGGCGTGTCGGGGCTGTCGGCCGACATGCGCGACGTGCTGGCGGCGGCCGATGCGGGCAACGAGCAGGCGCGGCTGGCCATCGACATGTACGTGTACCGGGTGCAGAAGGCCATCGGCGGCTTCTACGCGGCCATGACCCGCACCGACGCCGTGGTGATGACCGCCGGCATCGGCGAGAACTCCGCCGAGCTGCGCGAGCTCATCTTCGAGGGACTCGCGCACATGGGCATGATCCTCGACCGCGAGCGCAATCACGTGGTGGGCCAGATCGGCGTGAACCGCATCATCTCCATCGACGACAGCCCCATCAAAATCTGCGTGGTCACCACTGACGAGGAGATGCGCATCGCCCGCGAAACCGACAACCTGGTAAGTCAGCTGGGGTAAGGCTCCGCTCGCCAGCAGGCGGGAAGCCGCCGACCCGCAGCCCGAGACGGCATTTTGGCGAATGCGGGAGCGCTGTGCGGCAAAATGGCGCCTCGGGCTGCGGTGTTTGTGCAGGGTAACTTTCTAGAAAATGAAGAAATACCAGGTCATAAGCTTGGACGCATTTGTTGTATTCAGCTTACACCGCAGCCCGAGGTGCAAAAATGTCGGAGACGCCGACTGGCGCTGACAAAAAGACGGCCCGTGCTACGGGTGCCAGGCAGCGGCACGCGCGGCACGGGCCAGATGTTGCTTGCGGCTTCTTACTTTCCAGCGGCGGCGTTCTCGCCGGCGATCTTGCCGTACACCATGCACATGCCGCAGGAGAGACCCTTCAGCGAGATGGGGTACTGCACCGCGAAGCGGCCGCCCTGGGTGGCGCCGGCCGCGTACAGGCCGGGGATGAGCTCGCGGTCGGTGTTGTACACGTGGCAGTCCTCGTCGGACTCCAGGCCGCCCAGGTTGCCCAGGGTGAGGGCGCATCCGCACTCGGCGGCGTAGAAGGGGCCGTTCTCCAGGGCGAACAGGCGCTGGGAGCTCTTGAAGAAGTCGGTGTCCTCGCCGGCGCGGGCCAGCTCGTTGTAGCGCTCGATGGAGGCCTTGGCGGTCTCGACATCCATGCCCTCGATCATGCCGAGCAGCTCGTCGATGGTGTCGGCCTTAAGGCAACGGCCCTCTTCCACGGCCGCGTCGATGTCGGCGGGGGTGCGCACGTTGATGCGCAGGCCGGAGGCGGTGTACTCGGGCAGAGGCTCGTCGCGGTAGATGCAGGCCACGCCGTGGGCGGCGGGGAAGTACGCCAGCTGCTCGGGCCAGGAGGCGTCGAAGAACTGGTAGGCCTTGCGCTGCGGCTGCAGCTCCACCTGGTTCTCCAGCTGCTGGCCGGGCAGGTCCTCATTCATGAAGCGCTTGCCGCGCAGGTTCAGCCAGAGGTAGCCGTTGTTGCCGATGACGCCGCGGCCGTCGGCGCCTGCGCCGCCGCCCATGTGGTGGATCATCGGGGCGTGCCACTGCTCGATGGCGGCACCGGCCCAGGCTCCCATCTTGTGGCCCTCACCGACATTGGTGTAGTTGCCTTCATCATCAAGGTCGATGCTCAGGATGTTGATGCCGTTTTCCACGCATTCCGGCGCGTAGAACTTCATCATGTCCTCGTTGCCCAGGTAATCGCCCGTGGCCAGAATGACGCTGGGCGCGGTGATCTTGAGGTAGCTGTCGGAACCGGCGGCCTGGGCGTAGATGCCCGCCACGGCGCCGGCATCGTCCAGGATCAGCTCGACGCCCTTGGTGGAGTAGCGCACCTCGGCGCCGGCGTCCACGGCGGCCTGTAGGTTGTCGGCCATGACGGTGGCCAGGCTGGAAAAGCCGACGGACGTGGGATAGCAGGGCAGGTCCTCTTTATTGTAGTCGTAGGTCTCCGGCATCGGGTACATGTAGGGGAACATATAGTTGGCCTGGGCGTCCGCCGGAATTTCAGCATAGCTTTCGGGCGCCATGTACAGGTTCTTGCTGGCGCCGACGAACCAGTCGAGCGCGGCGCCGGACTCGTCGTAGTAGCGGCTGATGATGCTCTGGCTCACGTGGTGGCTGCACTCCTCCATGTGCATGTTCACGACCATCTTCTTATCGAGGAAGCCGTCGCCGCGGCCCCACTGGGCTTGGGTCTGGCCGCCGAAGATGGCCATGTCGCTGGCCACGCTGTTGAGGTGCGAGGAAGACTCCAGGCACACCACCTTCGCGCCGGCCTCGGCCGCGGCGCGGGCCGCCGGCACGCCGGCTGCGCCCAGGCCCACCACGACCACATCGGCCGTCAGCTCTTCTTCCACCTGATCGTCGCTGATTGCGGGCGCCTCACCGAGCCAGGGCAGCGTGCCCGTGCCGTCGAAGCCGACGGTGGAATTGGCTGCGCCCGTGGTGCCAAGCGTCTCGCCCGCGCTGCTCGAAGAGGCGGCCGGCGCGGCCGATTGCGGCGCGCAGCCGGCGAGTCCGGCCCCCGCGATGGCGGCGCTGACGAGCGCGGCTCCGGAGAGGAAGTTGCGGCGAGTGACGTTCATTTCAGACATGAGAACCTCCCTGTTTCCCGTGGGGCGCTTCCGTGCTGCCCCGTGGCGTCCCCGGCGGTTCCGGGGGCGTTTCTTCGTCGGCGCCGTGGCCGACTTGTTGGGGCTATCATGGCCCGTGCGGCGGCGGTGCGCATCAACCGCCGGGGTCGAATCGGGGTCGAATGCGAGCCGCAACGGCGCTTCTTCGACGGGTGGAAAAGGCGAAATCACGGTTGAATGAGCGGCAAAACCCCAGGTGGAGTATCGTCCGTTAGGGTTGAATGGCCGTTTGTGTCCGGTATTTCGACGGGGCCGCGCCCAGGCGGTCTTTCTTGTGCCATAATGCCCCTGGAAGGGAGGATCGTGACCAAACGCAACGCCATAGGGATACGTCCGGAGCATATCCGCTTTGCGGTGGGCTACGGAAGCGTCAGCGCCTGGGGCGTTATGATGCTCTATGTGCCGTGGGCCGCGTCGCCCGGCTTCTCGTTGCAGGCGCTTCTGTCCATGGTGCCCGGGCTCGTTGTGTGCCTGGCATGCCTGCTTCTCTTCCGGCAGCACCTGTCGCTTTCGGGACGCACGCCGCTTGTGGCCGGGGCGGCTCTTCTTACGAGCTTGGGGACCCTTGCGTGTACCTATCCGACCCTGGCCGCCATACCGGGCGCTTTTGTGACAGGCATGGCACTTTCGGGTGGGTTCGCCATCTTGCTCATCATGGCGTGGTTCGACGCCTTCGCGCATATTGGCCCGCGCGGCATCATCGTTCTCTCCGGCTGCAGCATCGTCGTGACGGCACTGGGAAGCTGGTTCTTCGTCCAATGCGACGACGCCTTGGCCAGTGTGCTCACCTCGCTTCTGCCCATGCTGTCCTTCGTGCTTCTGCCTTTGGCGTCTGCGAAGGCGCCGAAGAGCGGGGAAGGGGAGGAGACGCCAGGGGCCTTGCAAGGTAGCGCGACGGCCGTTGATCGGGAAGAAGAGCGCGGGGAGCGTGCCCCCGAGCGCTTGCTGGCGCGAACGCCGGGGCTTGCCGATGTGCTGTCGGCGGCCGTGCCCCTGCGCACGCTGGCTGGCTTCGCTATCACCTTCTTCGTGCTCAGCTCCATTACTACCATTGTCGTCGGTCGCGATAATCTCTCGCAGCTCGGTGCGCCTTCGCTCGTCATTCCGCTGGCGGCGGCGCTCTTCTTCGTGGCCAGCGGCTTTTTCGCCCGCGGGAAGATCGATCCCTCCATTCTCTACAAAGTGCTGCTGTGCGCGTCTGCGGCCTTCGTTTTCTTCTCGTTCTACCTGGGGGATGTCAACGGTGCGCTCACGCTGCACGCCCACAACATCATTGAGGCCATGGCCTGGGTCGTGCTGGCATTGGGCGCGAAGAAGACGCCGGTGGCGCCGCATCTGGTCTTTGCCGTGGGCTGGATCGCCGAATGCGTTGGCAAAACCCTGGGGCAGGTGGTGGCGCCCCTGCTCGCTAGTGACCCTCTTGTGCTTATGGCTATCGTCGTCATGCTGGTGCTTTTGGGCGTCGGCTTCGCCTTCAGCGAGGGCTACAACCTGCTTGACATTGACGACGAAGAAGGGGAGGCCGAAGCCCTCGCAGCCGAGCACGTCGAGGCCGCCGCAGGCGCGAGTGCGAACGCTTACCGCGAGACCCCTCCCGTCGCAGTCGGGGAGGCCGGAGCTCCCGCAGCTGCATCCGAAACAGCAGCTTCTCTCCCGTGTCGTTCCGAACGCGGCGCCGCAGGCGCGGAGTCGAAGGATCGTCCCGCTGACGGCGAGAGCATCGGCGAGCATTCTTGCGGTGAGCGCCCAGACCTCTACACCGCCTTCTGCGCCGAGTACGACCTCTCGCCCCGCGAAAGCGAGGTCTTCCGCCTGTGGGTGACGGGCCACGGCCTGAAGTACATCCAGAACGCGCTGTTCGTCTCGGAATCCACGGTGAAGTCGCACCTGCGCAGCATCTATCGCAAATGCGACACCCACAACCGCGACGAGATCATCGCCCTTTTCGAACGCGAGGCCCCGGGGCTTGTTTGATGCGGGAGTCGAGTGGGACAGGAACGCCCGCATTGAGCTTTTCCCAAAATCTTCCGACAAAACGCCTTCTCCAATCGTGTTAGGGAAAAGGGAAGGAGAAGCCGTGGCCTCGCAAACCGACATAGAAGCTGTGTACCGTCGCCACATTGGGACGGTATACCGGCTGTGCTACTCCTTTTTGGGAAGCGCCGCCGAGGCCGAGGACGCCGCCCAGGCGGTGTTCCTTTCGCTGATGGAGCATCCCCGCGCGTTCAACGATGCCGAGCATGAGAAGGCGTGGCTAATCACCTGCGCGCAGAACCGCTGCCGCGACGTGCTGCGAAGCGCCCGGGTGAGCCGTCGGGGCGAGATGCCCGACGAAGTCCGCGATGAGCGCCGGCCCTATATTGGCGAGGCCTTCGAGGCCGTGCTGGCCCTTCCCGAGAAATACAAGACCTGCGTGTACCTGCACTACTACGAAGGGTACAAGACCGTCGAGATCGCCGCGATGACCGACATGCCGGCCTCCACGGTGCGCAGCCATCTGAGCGAGGCCCGTGCGCTTCTGCGGTCGATGCTGGGGAAGGAGTAGCCATGGCGCAGTTCGACGAACACAGTCGCGAGGACGATCTTGGCCGCGCCGTTCGGGCGGCCTACGAGGCGATGGGCCCCACAAAGGAGGCTCAGGAGCGGATGCTCGCGGGCCTCCGTGCGACGGTCGGGTGCGTGGAAAGCGCGCAAGCAGAAGAAGGTGCTCAAGTGGAGACCGTGCAGCCGAAGGTTGCTTCGAAGCGGAGTGCCGTGGCGGAAGGCCCGGTTGCGCCGCGGCGGCGTTCGCTGCCCTGGTGGGCGCGGGTGGCACTGCCGACGGCCGCATGCCTTGCGCTGGTGGCGGGGGCGGGCGTGCTCTACGTCCAGGGTATCGAGGGTGCCTCTGTGGGCTTAGGCGAAAATGGGGCCAGCCTTCCCGTGGGCGATATGCGGGAGTATGCGGAAAGCGAGGCGTCGGGCGCGGTGGCTGCGTGCTCGGAGGCACCGGACGGCTCGGCTGGTGCGGCTGGCGCCGATGGCTGCGAGCCTGTGCCCGGCTTCTTCGGCGAGGGCTACACCGACGCCGGCGAACCTGATTTCATGCGCGCCGCCGAGCAGCCGCTTTCCACGCTTTCCGCCGATGCGGACACGGCCCCCTATGCCAACCTGCGCCGCCTCGTGAGATCGGGGGCGGTCCTGGGGATGATTGACCCGGGCGCTGTGCGCATCGAGGAGATGCTGAACTACTTCGACTACGACTACGCCGCGCCCGCAGAGGGCGAGGACTTCGCGCTGACCGCCCGCGCTGGGGCGTGCCCCTGGAACGCCGAAAGCGAGCTGGTCGTGCTGGGGTTTGCGGCAGGGCAGGCGCCCGCGGAGGCCCCGCCGACGAACCTCGTGCTGCTGGTGGATGTGTCGGGATCGATGGGGGACGCCGAGAAGCTCCCGCTTCTGAAGGACTCCGTGGCACGTATCGTGGAAGGGTTGCGGCCGGAGGACCGGGTCTCCATCGTCACTTATTCCGGCGTGGAAGAAGTGGTGCTCAAGGGCGCTTCCGGCGATGATGCCGAAGCCATCCTCGGTGCTATCAACGGCCTTGAGGCGGCTGGTTCCACCAACGGCGAGGCGGGGCTTTCCATGGCCTACCGCGTGGCCGAGGAGACGCACATCGATGGAGGCGTGAACCGCATCGTCATGGCCTCGGACGGCGATCTGAACGTGGGCATCTCCTCCGAGGACGAGCTGAACGCCTTCGTCAGCGAGAAGCGCGGCCGGGGTACCTATCTCTCGGTGCTGGGCTTCGGCTCGGGTAACTACCAGGATGCCAAGATGGAAACGCTGGCCGATCACGGCAATGGCTCGTACCATTACATCGATTCCGCCGACGAAGCGGCCCGTGTCTACGAGCGCTTTCTGGCCGCCGGGGCGATCCCTGTGGCCGATGATGTGAAGCTGCAAGTGGAATTCGATCCGCAGTTGGTGGAGAGCTATCGGCTCATCGGCTACGCGAACCGCGTTATGGCCGACGAGGACTTCCGCAACGACGGGGCCGATGCGGGAGAATTGTGCGCTGGTGCCGAGCTAACCGTCGCCTACGAGGTAGTGCTCACCGACGAGGGACGACGTCGCGAAGGAGATGAGCCATGGCTCACGTGCGCGGTGCGCTACCAGCCGGCCGGCGAGCGAGCGGGGGAGGCGCCGGCAGAGCAACGGTTCGCTGTGGGCCGCGAGAGCTGGTCTGCCGAGCCCGGCGACGACTGGTCGTTGGCCGCGGCGGTCGTCGAGTTCGGCATGCTCGCCCGGGACTCCGAGTTCGTCGGCACGGCCACGGCCGATGACGCGGCCGCGCTGGCCGAAAGCTCCGCGAGCTCACTGGATGCCACCGACCGCGCCGCCCGCCGCGAACTCGCCGACCTCATCCGCCAAGCGCAGCGCAACGCTCCCGCTTCCGACGGCGCCTACGGTGGCGGCTCTTCCCGCGAGTATTGAGACAACCCCAGCGCCCTCTTCGAACGCGAAGTCCCGGGTTTCGGTTGACGGGAAAATCTTGCGGGATGGGGCGGTTCGCACTAAACTTACGGGAGGCGACAGCTGTGGCGGGGGCTGCGCCGCGCTTCTGGGGGAGCGCGCTGGCCGGGGCCAAAGGGCCCGAAAGCCGGCGGCCATACTGCTGAGCCGAGCAGTGAGAAGGGGGACGCCATGAGCAGCGCCGATCAACCATTACCCGTTTCCGGTATTTCCGCAGAAGGCGCTTTGCCCGACAATGCGCCGTCGCCTTTGGCCGAGCAGTGGCCTTATCTGCGCTTCTTGGGCCTTGGCGCCTGGTGGGCATGGATCTGGCTCTGCTATTTCTCCACGCGGCTGGTCGGGAATTTTCCTGTCGACGACCGGCCGGGTCTCGTGCTTTCGATGTACCTCGCCTCCACGCTGGCCATTGCTTCTACGATGCTCGTTGCCGCTGGGGCGAGTCGCTTGTTCACGCGTCTCGTTGATTCGCGCATTCCGGTTATCTGCGCCGGCGTTCTGGCCGCCGCAGCGACGGGCGTGCTCGCGTTCGCGGAGCACCTCGATGGGTGGGGGCTGTTTATGGCTGCCGCCCTTGTCACCGGTGCCGGCACGGGGGCTCTCTGCTTGAAAGTGGGAAGAGTCTATGGCACGGTAGGTCTGGCCGATTCGCTGACGACGGGCGCGGTCTCTCTCGTGATGGCGGCTCTGTTGTACTTCGTGGGGCTGGGCATTCCCGAGAGCTGGGCCGTCACCTATATCGCGCTTCTGCCGCTGCTCTCGGCGTTGCTTCTGTGCATGCCCGTTCACGATCCTTACGGTGAGGCGCGGTTGTGCGATTCGCGAAGCACCCGGGAAAAGGGCCGAAGCTCGGCCGTGCCGTCTGAAGTGCTGGGACTTTTCGTGCGCTTGGTGGTCGCTGCCGCCATTGTGGCCCTTACCGCGGGGGTGGGGCGTGGCGTTTCCTCCATTTTGCAGGCAGAGGAGAGCTACGGTCTGGAAGGCTCGATCGTCACGGCGGCTATCGGCGTTATTGGCGTTGCGCTGGCGTGGCTTGTGAACCGGCTTGCCGCCGAGCGCAAAGGGGCGCGGGCCGCCTATATGGCTCTTATGATCGGCGGCGTGGGCTTGATGCTCTCCACGGCCTTTGGCGTGCCCATTTCCTACTTGAGTGTTGGGAAGGAGGCGCTCTGGCTCGTGTTCTCCTGCCTTATGGCGTTCATGGCCTTCCGCTTCGGCTTCGCGAGCGTGCGCGCTTTCGCGCTGGGGCAGGCGGCTTACTTTCTCGCGTCGACGGCCGGCTGGGCCATCGGGGCCCTTGTCGCGCCGTCTTACAGCGATCCAACGGTGCGCATGGCGGTTGGGGCCATTATGGCCTTTGTTGTCGTGCTTGTGCTGGCTCTTCTGTTTACCGACCGCGATATCAAGGCCATCCTGCTTGCTCCCGTGGCTCCGCTGCCTTCGGCTCTCTCCCCATGCGAAAGCGCCGGCTCTGCCGTCGAATGCGCCGAATGCGCGGCGATGCGCGCGTCCGCTGCGGCGCCGACATCCGTCTCCCCTGCGGTCGATGAGGCCGCCGCACGGGAGGAGCGTTGTCGGCTTCTCGAGGAGCGCTTTGGTCTCTCGCGCCGCGAGATAGAGATCATGGACTTGTTCGCCCAGGGCCGCTCCGCCAACTGGATTGCCGATGCGCTCGTCATCTCCAAGAACACGGTGCGCTCGCATCTACGAGCTATCTACATGAAGCTCGATGTGCACACGCGTCAAGAACTTCTCGATTGCCTTAACGATCTCTTCTCAGAATAGTATTTCCAAATTAGAATAAATTTAATGTGGGAAAACAGTGCCACTAATCCTTTTTGAATGGTCGCTCTGATCCGCGAACTCTGATCAAAACCCTCCTTTTTCGGTCATGAAATAGTCCATGGCGATTCCCTAGAATCCTCCCCAGAGCGAAGGCGAAGCGCCGAGGCACTTGCCAGGAGGCGCCCTTCGCAGAGGGCTCGCCGCCGCGCGACGCCCGTATCGTTTGCAAGGGGCGCACGCGTCCCGCACGACATGCAGGGGGCCATCATGGGCGAAGACATCATCAAACACAACCCGATGCTGAAGGAGCCGATTCTCACGGTGCTCGCGCTGGCGGAAGACGCCGGCGATCGCGCGACGCTGGAGGCGACGGCGCTCCAGGTATGGAAGCCCTCCTTCTCCCAGGCGCCCGCGGCCGTCATAGACACGCTTGTACGCCACGGGTTCATCGCCCAGCAGTCCTACGTGAACGGCGAGCCCTACGAGGGAACCCTGGAGGACATGCAGCTGGACGAGTCGGTGCCCGATGACGCGGTGGCTGAAGTGCGCCTCGCCGTGACCGAGGCCGGCCGCGCCCTGGCTTCCTCTTATGATCCGGCGTCCACCCTGGCGGCGCTGTTTGGCGAGCGTCCCCGCTACGCCGACGTCTTCTCTGCCATCCTCTCCGCTTGCGCTGCCGAGGCCGGTGCCACCCGCGAAGCCGTTGAGGCCATCGTGGAGGCGGCCGCGCCCACCGCAGCCGACGGCAAGAAAGTGTACCCGCAGTACTTCCTCGATGCGCTGGAATGCGCTGGCGGCATCGTGTGGGACGGCGCCTGGCGCACCACCGATGCAGGCCGGGCGGTCCTCGCGCCCCAACCGTAATTCCGAGCAACCGCCAGGGCCTCACCTCCCCCTCCTCTCGGCCCTGGGCGGCTCCTCCTTCCTCTTCGCTGACGGGGCGTCCGCACCTGGCGCCCCAAGGCGAACACCACCGGTTCAACGACCGGCCTACCCAAGCGGCAACGGCGCGGCTGAGCTCACCGCGACGTTTCCCATAGACGACAACACTCACGACAACAGTCCGAGACGAGAAGAAGGGAAGGAAACAGTGGCTCAGACGAACATCAGCCGACGCGGTTTCGTGAAGCTGGGCGCCTTCGCCACCGCTGTTGCGGCCATGGCCGGCACGGCCGCTTCGAACCTCATCGAAGTGGAGCCTGCCTGCGCAGCAGAGAGCGGCGAGACGCAGAAGATTCGCACCATCTGCCGCGCCTGCCTCAACAATTGCGGCATGATCGCCCATGTGCGCGATGGCCGCGTAGTGAAGCTGGAAGGCGATCCGGACGACCCCATGAACAAGGGGGCGTCCTGCGCCAAGGGCCTCGCTGGCATCCAGGCGCTCTACAACCCCAACCGCATCAAGTACCCCATGAAGCTCGTGGGCGAGCGCGGCAGCAACCAGTGGGAGCGCATCTCCTGGGAGCAGGCCATAAACGAGATCGCCGACGTACTGTGGGAGTGGTATCAGAAGGAAGGTCCGAAGTCGCTCGTGTGCTCCACCGGCGGTGGCGGCAACCCGCAGTTCTTCAGCCCCGCCCGCTTCCTTTCCGTGTGGGGCGGCGGCAACTTCTTCGAGCCGGGCTGCGCCCAGTGCTACCTGCCCCGCAACCACATGGAGTTCTGCCTGAACGGCACCGCCGACACGTCGTTGGCCGACGGTCCGGTGACCGAGGTGTACCTGCCCGACTGCCAGACCAAGTGCTACGTCATGTGGGGCGTGGGCCCTTCCACCCACGGCATCGGCTCCACGGGCCGTGTGGTCACGGAGCTGCGGAATGCCGGTATGAAGACCGTGGTCATCGACCCGCGCCTCACGCCGGATGCGGCCCGCGCCGACGTGTGGCTGCCCATCCGTCCCGGCACCGACGTGGCCCTCATGCTGGCCTGGATGCGCTACATCATCGATAAGGATCTGTACAACCACGAGTTCGTGACGAAGTGGACCAACCTGCCGTTCCTCGTGAACGACACCACCAGGCTCACCTACCGCGCCGACGAGCTGGGGCTCGGTAGCCACGACGAGTACGTGGTGTGGGACAACGCCACCCAGAGCTTGAAAGCCATGCCCTATCCCTTCGACGAGGCCATCGACCCGGCCCTCTTCGGAGAGTACGACCTGCCGGATGGCGCGAAGGCCAAGACCGCCTTCCAGGTAATGAAAGAGCACGTGGACGAGTGGACGCTGGATAAGGCCGCCGAGGTGTGCTGGCTCGACGCCGGCGAGATTGAGGAGGCCATCAACATCTACGCCGAGGGTTGCCCGAACGCCGGCATCTCGCTCGGCGTGGCCACCGACCAGGCCCGCAACTCCGCCCAGGCCGCCCAGGGCGACGCCATCCTCGACATTCTCATGGGCTGCATCCGCACCCCCGGCGCCATCGTGCAGGATCGTCCCTGCTACGTGGAGCCCTGCAACTACGTCGTGCAGCCCTTCGGCCTGCATCACCCCGATCATCCGCTGCGCATGCCCCAGGAAGAGGCCAACGCGCGCCTCGGCTACACCGAGCACAAGGGCCTCGGCCACTGGCTGGCTTCGCACATCCCCACGGTGCTTTCGGCCATCGAGACCGGCGAGCCCTACCGCCCGCGCATCTGGATCGAGAGGAGCGGCAACAAGCTGGCCATGATCGGCAACGCGAGCCGCTTCTACGACGCCATGATGACCACCGAGCTGAACGTGCACATGTACATGCACTGGACCACCACGAGCGTGTGTCTGGCCGATTACGTGCTGCCCACGGCCGAGTGGCTCGAGACCAACTACGCTCAGGACCGCCTGAACACCTACGCCATCCGCCGCGCCTGCACCCAGCTCTACGAGGCCGTGGACGAGTGCATGCACTGGTCGTGGCTGGCGGCGGCGCTGGCCGAGCGCGGACATCAGCGCGCCATCGACTCGTTCAACCCCGACATCGCCGGCAAGTTCTACGGCACCTACTGGAAAACTTACGAGGAGTACATGGACTACGTGGGCTACTTCGTGGGCAGCTTCTACTACGGCACCGAGGACTGGGATTGGAAGACCTTCGACGCCCAGGCGCCCTCCGAGTACCAGACCATCGAGGAATACGCGAACAAGTCCTACGACAGCCATCTGGTACCCGACCCGGAAAACGGCGGCAAGCCCGTGGGCTTCCACACCACCTCCAAGCGCTGCGAGCCCTACTTCGACGGCAACATCCTGCTGGGCCTGACCGGCGCGGTGGACGGCACGGGCACCATGGACCCGGCGACCGACGTGTTCCCGAAATCGAACAACTACAACCCGCTGCCCTACTACCTGGAGCCCTTCGAATCCCCGGTGGAAGGCGACCCGGGCTATGACGCGAACTACCCCTACGCGCTCACCCAGGGACGTCTGCCCATCTTCCATCACGGCACCCTGCGCAACACGCCGTGGACCCGCGAGCTGTGGCCCTATCCCGAGACCTGGATCAACCCCGAGACCGCCCGCGAGATCGGCGTGGAAGACGGCGACTGGCTGTGGCTTGAGAGCAAGCGTGGGAAAACGCAGGGCCGTTGCCGCGTGACCAAGTCGGTGGCTCCGAAGGTCATCTACCAGGAGCGTTTCTGGAACCCGGAGCTTCTGAACTCCGACGATCCGAACCGCGCCTGGCAGGTCATGAACATCAACGTGCTCACCCAGAACAACGACGAATGCCCGTTCAACGACGTGTACGGAACCTACACCCTGCGCGGCATTCAGATCAACGTCACCAAGGCCGACGGCGCGCCCGAGGGCGTGTGGATTGAGCCCACGGACTTCACCCCGTGGCTGCCTGAGCCGTCCGAGAACACTGGAGGAGGTAATGCCGTCTATGGCGCGTAATTGCATCGTGGTCAACCTTGACCGCTGTATCGGCTGCTGGAGCTGCGAGCTGGCCTGCAAGCTGGAGAACGACGTGGCGCTCGGCGAGCGCTGGAACAAGGTGGTGCAGGTCGAGCCCTTCGGAGAGTGGCCCCACGTATCCACCTACTGGCTGCCCACCATGTGCCAGCAGTGCGAGGATTCCCCCTGCACTCATGTGTGCCCCACGGGCGCGAGCTATCGCGACGAGAAGACGGGCATCGTGCTGGTGGACAAGGAGAAGTGCATCGGCTGCAAGTACTGCATGATGGCCTGCCCCTACGGCGTCCGTTCCTGGAACGCCGAGCAGCAAGTCGTGGAGAAGTGCACGCTGTGCAACCACCTGACCGCCGCCGGGGAGAAGCCGGCCTGCGTGAAGAACTGCTGCGGCACTGCCCGCTACTACGGAGATTTGGACGACCCGGAGTCCGACGTGTCGAAAGTGCTGGCCGCCGCCGATCCCGATTCCATCCATCAGCTTCCCGATGTGGGCAACCATCCGCTCACGAGCTACATCCTCTCGCCGCGCTTCGGCGAGTGGCGGGCCGACGACCTCACGCAGCAGACGAGCAAGTACGTCACGACCGAGGGGAGTGTCGACTAAATGGAAATCCAATGGTCCCTAGTTCTGTTCACCGTGGTGGCCGGCGCCGGTGCCTGGCAGTTCGCCGCCGCGATGATCGAGGCGCTTGCCAAAAAAGACGAGCTGCCGTGCCGTGCCGAGTCCATCGTGGCCTTCGTGCTGCTGGTGGTGGGCGGATGTCTGTCCGTGACGCACCTGAAGCACGTCGACCGCATCCTGGAGGCGCTGAACCATCCCACCTCCGGCATCTTCGTTGAGGCGGCCATGATCGGCGTCACCTGCGCGCTCATCGCGGTGTACTTCATCCTGCTGGTGCGCAAGTCCTCGAAGGGCGCGCTTGTCGGCGTGGGCTTGGCGGCGGCCATCGTGGGTGTCGTGTTCACCTTCGCCTGCGGTGCCTCCTACCTGATGGATGCCCGTTCCGTGTGGTGCACGCCGGCTTTGCCCATCGCCTACGGCTTGACCGCCGCCGGCGCGGGCTGCGCGGTGAACCTGCTCGTGAAGGCAGCGCTTAAGCGCGAGGGTGTCGCCATCGGGTTCGCCGGGCTGCTGACCATCATCGGCGCGGCTGCCGGTGCCGTGGTCTCGGCGGTGTTTGTGCTGGGCGCTGGCGAGATGACCGCGGCCGTGGCCGGCCCGTGGGTGGTGCTGCTGTTCGTGAGCGCTGTGCTCGCCATCGTCTGCGGCGCCGTGGCGTGGAAGATGCCCAAGAGCGCCCTGGTCTGCGGCATCGCGGCTACGGTTTGCGCTGTGGCCTGCGCCATCGCCCTGCGCGTGGTGATGTGGCTTGTGGGCACGCCGCTGCTCGACTTCTTTCTCATGCCCCTTGATTAGGGAATGAGGCGGGCGGCTGGGACTCAGCCTCGGCCGCCCGCGGGGAGCGCCGGTCGCGCGCCGGCGCCCCCGCTTCCGGGGGATGCCCTCGGGATTCGTGAACCTTTTACCCGCCCGTAGGGCGTTCGTTGTGCAGGAGGTGGCCTTATGGCCCTCGATCAGGAAATCGTCGATTACTTCAGCGATAGCGCCGATACCTATCGCTTCCTCTCCCAGATGATGTTCAAGGAGCTGACGGACGAGGCCATTAAGGCCGTGGCCGCCATCGAGTTCCCGACCGAGACGGGCAACGCGTCTTTGGACGAGGGCTATCGACTCGTGCGCCGCTACTTCAACTTCTCGGCGGCCGATCGCCGCACGCAGCTGGCCTGCGAGTACGCCCGCGTCTTTCTGGCGGCCGGCGTCTTCGAGAAAAGCGACAAGACGGCCATTCCCTACGAATCGGTGTTCACGAGTCCCGAGCGCATCATGATGCAGGAATCGCGCGACGATGTGGTGCGCTGGTTCGCCCGCGACGGCTTTCAGGTGGATCCGAAGCTGCACGAGCCGGAGGATCATCTGGCCTTCGAATTGGAGTACCTCGCCGTCATGAACGAGCGGGCGGCGGCTCTGGCCGCGGCGAACGACCCGGCGGGTTTGCGCGCGAATTTGGCGCGGCAGTACTCGTTCATCGACCGGCACATCCTGAACTGGGTGCCGGATCTGGCCGAGGCGGCCCGCGGGTTTGCGAAGCTGGCGTTCTATCCGGGCATGCTGCTGGTAGCCCAGGGCACCGCAGAGACGTGCCGTGCGGCCATCGAGGACATCGTCGCCGAGATCGACGGCGAGAAAGCCGCCTAGGGGGTTTCCATGAACACAAGACGAGGAGAAGACAAGGGCTCGCCGGTGGCCGCCGGCCAGCGCGAGCCGAAGGCTGTCGCCGAGCAGCGGGAACCGAAGGCCGACGACGGGCGGCGTGCCCCGAAGGCGGCCGCCGAGCAGCGCGGGCCCTCGCGGCGCGGGTTCGTCATCGGGGCGGCCGCCGTGGTCGTTGGCGTGGCGGCCGGGGCCGTGGCCGCGCCTTTGGCAGCCGAGGCCGACGTGCTGCGGCCTCCCGGGTCGCTCGCCGAGGGCGACTTCATGGCCCGCTGCATCCGCTGCGAGCGGTGCATTTCCGCCTGTCCCACCGACGTGCTGGCGCCTCTCGGCGTCGAGCGGGGGCTGCTCGCCGTGCGCACTCCCTACGTCACCTTCGCCGACGACCGCTGCACCTTCTGTGACGAGTGTCGCAAGGTGTGCCCCACCGCGGCCATAGGCCCGGTGGATCCCTACGACCCGGGCGCCGGCCGCATCGGCGTGGCCGTGGTGGACACCGAGCGCTGCGTGGCCTTCGACCAGGTGGGCACCTGCGGTATTTGTGTGGACGCCTGCGAATACGAGGCGCTTTCCTATGACGACGAGCGCCATCCGGTGGTGGATGCGAATGCGTGCAACGGCTGCGGCGAGTGCGAGCGCATCTGCCCGGCCAACGTGCTCACCTCCTTCGGGGGCGGCCGCCGCCGCGGCATCAACGTCGTGACCAACAAGACCTTCGAAGAGGGGAGGGCGTAATGGAGAAGGGGAATCACCAGGGTCGTGCGCTGCGCCGTGCTCGCACGGTGACACTTTTGGCGGTGCTCGTCGCTGTCATCGTGTCGCTGGCCTTCGATTCAGGCTTGGGAACGCCTTCGTCCTTCGGCATCGGCGAGTTCTTCCTGCTGTGCCCTCTTGGCGGTTTGGAGGCCTTCCTCGCCAGCAAGGCGTTTCTGCCTGTGACGGCCATTTCCCTGGCCGTGGTGCTGGTGCTGGCTCTTCTGTTCGGCCGCGGTTGGTGCGCCTGGGGCTGCCCCGTGCCGCCCATCCGCCGCTTCTTCAAGCGCGAGCCCAAGTTTGTCGGCATCGGCTCCGGCGCCGGCCCCAACGCCGAGGAGGCCGGCCGCACCCTTTCCGGCTGCGCGGCCGTGCGCGAGCAGGCGCGAAGCCTCTGGCGCGCCCGGGCGTCTCATATCGGCCGCGATCCGCGCACCTGGACGCTTCTGGCCGTGCTGGCTGCCGCCTTCGTTGCCGGTTTCCCGCTGTTCTGCCTGGTGTGTCCCATTGGACTCACCTTCGGCTCGGTGGGGTCGTTGTGGCATCTCATCGTGGACAAGCAGATGACCCTGTCGGTGCTCGTATTCCCCGCGGCCCTCATCGTGGAGATCGTGCTGTACCGCAAGTGGTGCATGAACTTGTGCCCCATCGCCGGCTTGCTGAACATCGCAGGTCAGGCGGCGGTGCTCTTCCGCCCGCGCATCAACGAGGCCACCTGCCTGCGCGAGGACGGCACGCCCTGCACCGTCTGCACCGCTGTCTGCACCGAGCGCATCGACATGCACGACCCCGACGGCTCCGTGCAGCTCGGCGACTGCACCCGCTGCGGCGAATGCGCCCGCGCCTGCCCCACCGCCTCCATCACCTTCGCCATCGCTCCCGAGAAAGACCCCCGCGAAGCATCTGCCGGTTCAGCCGATGCGTCCGTGAGGACTCCCTACTCGTAGCCCATGGCGGCCAGCTGATCCTCGTTAAGGCCGAAGTAGTGGCCCAGCTCATGGATGATGGTCTTGCCGACTTCTTCCACGATTTCCTCGCGGCTGTCGAAACAGCGCTCGTGGGGTCCTTTGAAGACGGTGATGACGTCGGGAATGTCGTCGTCGTAGCCGTTGGCCCGCTCCACGATGGAAAGCCCGTCGAACAGCCCTAAGAGGTCGTCGAATTCATCTTCGCCTTCCGCATCCCACGTCTCCGCGTCCCATTCCTCGTCGTAGCCCAAATGATAGGCGCTCGGCTCCTCTTCCCACACGACGGCGACGTTCTGCAGCGCTTCCATGAACTGCTCGGGCATGGCGTCGAGCGCCTCGGCGATGGCGCTTTCGAATTCCTCGTCGGTCATGCGGTACATGGGATCCTCCAAGTGGCTTGAAAATCACGAAACATCGGATGGGAGAGAAAAATCCTTCGAGTTGGGCGCGAAATGGCTTGAAAATCACGAAACATCGGGCAGAAATTGAGAGAACGGGTGAAAACAGGTGCCATTGTATTACAATTGGCAGCATATTCCCAGGTCGCGTATTACCATCTTGGCGCTAAAACGACCCGAGCGCCCATCTTTCGTCATTTCCAAGCCATTTCGCACGATCCAGCCACGCTGAAGCTGCACCGATGCCGGTTATCGTTGAAGTATTTGTGCGAAACACGGCGCGGTGAGGGGGTTTGTGTTACCATTGCCCGCGCATTCAAAGGCGCGCGGAGGGTCCGGGCGCACTGCTCGTCGGAAGTGACGCGCCGACGGCAATTATCGACAGGCAAGGCGACCCCTTGCCCGACCTTATGGAGGAATTGCATGAAGATTCTGGGCATGGGAGTTCCCGAGCTCCTTATTATCCTGGTCGTTATCCTGCTCATTTTTGGCCCGAAGAATCTGCCCAAACTCGGCAGTGCGCTCGGCAAGACGGTGAAGAACCTGCGCGAAGGCATGGGCGCCGGCGAGAAGGACGTCGAGGAAGCCGCCGACGACGAGGAAGTCGTCGAAGTGGTGGAAGAGGTCGTGGAAGAGCCTGCTGCCGCTCCGAAGAAGACGGTGAAGAAGGTCGTCAAGAAGAAGGCTGAGTAACCTCGCTCCTTCGACAACATCAGGTAAGAACGGTGGTGCGCCCGCTGCGTTGTGCGGGCGCACCACCGATGTATAAGAGAGAAAATAGGAATCATTATGGCTAACGACAACTACGTGCTGACCGAAGAAGGCAAGAAGAAGCTCGAGGAGGAGCTGCACTACCTCGAGAACGAGAAGCGCGCCGAGATCGGCGAGCGCATCAAGGTCGCCCGCGAGTTCGGCGACATCTCCGAGAACTCCGAGTATGACGACGCCAAGAACGAGCAGGGCATGATGGAGGCGCGCATCGCGGAGATCAGCCGCATCCTCTCCGAGGCCACCGTCGTGAACGCGCCGAAGCGCTCGAGCAAGGTGAACATCGGCTCCACGGTGACCGTGGACATGAACGGCCGCGAGCGCGTGTTCACCATCGTAGGCGGCGCCGAGTCCGACGCCCACGAGGGCAAGATCTCCAACGAGTCGCCGGTGGGTCAGGCGCTGCTCGGTTGCAAGAAAGGCGACGAGGTGACGACGACCGGCCCCACCGGCCGCGACATCAAGCTGACCGTTATCAAGATCGAACACTAGGAGACCGGAATGGCCGAAGCGGTAGAAATCATCGAAGACGATCCCATCGAGGTGCGCCGCGCCAAGCGCGAGGCGCTGATTGCCGTGGGCATCGATCCCTATGGGCACTCGGTCAAGCGCAGTCATTCGGTAGGCGAGCTGAACGAGAAGTACGCGCACTTGGAAGACGGCGAGTCCACCGAGGATGAGGTGCTCATCGCCGGCCGTGTCATGGCCAAGCGCGTCCAGGGCAAGATCGCGTTTCTGGAGCTGCGCGAGTCCGGCTGCGACATTCAGCTGTTCTGCCGCATCAACGCGCTCGGCGAGGAGGCCTTCGCGGCCCTGTGCGATTTGGATGTGGGCGACTGGATTGCTGTGCATGGCGCCATGATGCGCACGAAGCGCGGTCAGCTGTCCGTAGCGGTGGACTCCTTCGAGCTGATGAGCAAGTCGCTGCGTCCTCTGCCCGAGAAGTTCCACGGCCTGACGGACAAGGAGACCCGTTATCGTCAGCGCTATGTTGACCTCGTCATGAACCCCGAGGTGCGCACCACCTTCGAGCGCCGTTTCAAGATCGTCTCGGCTATCCGCCGCTACATGGAGGGCCAGGGCTACTACGAGGTGGAGACGCCGTTTCTGCATGCCATCATCGGCGGGGCGAACGCGAAGCCCTTCATCACGCACTTCAACGCCCTCGATCGTGACTACTACCTGCGCATCGCCACGGAGCTGCCGCTGAAGCGTCTACTCGTGGGCGGTTTCGAGAAGGTGTTCGAGATCGGTCGCCAGTTCCGCAACGAGGGCATGGATCCGTACCACAACCCCGAGTTCACCACCATGGAGGCCTACGAGGCCTTTGGCGACCTCGACTCCATGATGGACCTCACTGAGGGTTGCATCAAGGCCGCAGCCGAGGCGGCGTGCGGCACCCTGAAGATCGAGTACCAGGGAACGCCGGTGGACCTGTCCGGCGACTGGCGCCGTGCCTCCATGATGGAGCTGGCCAGCGAACATGCCGGCGAGGAGGTGTCCTTCGACCGCACCCGCGAGGAGCTGGTGGCCATTCTGGAGAAAAACGGCGGCCATGCCGAGGCGGCCTGGGGTAAGGGCAAGCTCATCTCCGAGATCTTCGAGGCCGTGGCGGAGGAGAAGCTCATCCAGCCCACCTTCGTCGTCGACCATCCGCTGGAGATCTCGCCTCTGGCGAAGAAGCATCCGGAGAACCCCGAGCTCACCCAGCGCTTCGAGTTGTTCATCCTGGGCCACGAGTACGGCAACGCCTTCACCGAGCTGAACGACCCGGTGGATCAGGCCGAGCGTTTCCGCGCCCAGGTGGCGGCCAAGGACATGGGCGACGACGAGGCCATGGGCTTCGACGCCGACTACATCCGCGCGCTGGAGTACGGCATGCCGCCGGCCGGTGGCGTGGGCATCGGCATCGACCGCTTGGTCATGTTGCTCACCGATGCGCCGTCCATTCGCGATGTACTGCTGTTCCCCCACATGAAGGACGAGGCGTTCGGCGACGGGAAGCCGGCGGGTGCGGCTGAAAAGGCGCCGGCCGAGGGCGCGCCGACCGCGATGTCCGCAGTC
>CABSMC010000038.1 GCA_902478715.1 uncultured Adlercreutzia sp. | reverse complement strand
ATCTACACTAGATCGCTCGTCGGCAGCGTCAGATGTGTATAAGAGACAGCCCGTATGCCGGCCGTGCAGGAGCTCGTGAAGCAGCTCACCGGCAAGGCCCCGAACATGTCCGTGAACCCGGACGAGGTCGTGGCCATGGGCGCCGCTGTTCAGGGCGGCGTGCTCGCCGGCGACGTGCAGGGCATCCTGTTGCTCGACGTCACCCCGCTGTCTTTGGGCGTTGAGACCATGGGTGGCGTCATGACCAAGATGATCGAGCGCAACACCACCATCCCGACCCGCAAGACCGAAATCTACTCCACAGCGGCCGACAACCAGACCTCCGTCGAGGTGCACGTCCTGCAGGGCGAGCGCGAGATGGCCGCGGGCAACAAGACGCTGGGCCGCTTCCAGCTGACCGGCATTCCGGCTGCCCGTCGTGGCGTGCCGCAGATCGAGGTTACCTTCGACATCGACGCCAACGGCATCGTGAACGTGTCCGCTAAGGATCTCGGCACCGGCAAGCAGCAGCAGATCACCATCTCCGGCTCCACGGCCCTGTCCGACGACGAAGTGGACCGCATGGTGAAGGACGCCGAGCAGCACGCCGAAGAGGACGCCGCTCGCAAGGAAGAGGCCGAGGTGCGCAACAACGCCGACGCTCTGGTGAACGCCACCCAGCAGACGCTGGACGAGCTGGGCGACAAGGTTCCGGCCGACGCCAAGACCCAGGCCGAGGAGGCCATCGCCGAAACCAAGAGCGCCCTTGAGGGCACCGACATCGACGCCATCAAGGCGGCTACCGAGAAGATCCAGCAGGCCGGCTACAAGCTCGCCGAGGTCGTGTACTCCACCGAGGGTGCAGCCGCCGGCGCCCAGGCAGCCGCTGCCGAGACGGCTCCGGCCGATGACACCATCGAGGCCGACTACGAGGTCGTCGATGACGAGAACGAAGGGAAGTAAGAACGATGACTGAGCCCGAGAAGGACCAGGTCACCTCTTCTACCCAACAGGACGTGGCCGCCGATGTGGCGGCCACCGCCTCCGCCGACGACGCCCGCGCGGCCGAGGTGGTTGCCGACGCCGAGGTGATCGAGGCCAACGAGGCCGGCGAGCTGGATGCCGAGCTCGAGCAGGCCGCCGCTGAAGCGGTGGCGAGCGCGATCGAGGAATCCGAGGAGCTGGTCGCCGCCAAGGCCGAGGCCGCCGATTGGCAGGACAAGTATGTGCGCCTGCACGCCGAGTGGGATACCTACCGCCGGCGCATGACCGAGCAGCGCGAGGCCGAGAAGGTCCGCGCCACGGAGAAGCTCATGGAGAGCCTTATCCCGGTGCTCGACGACTTCGCCCGCACGGTGGACTACGCCGAGACCAACGGCGAGACCGGCTTGCTCGGCGGCGTAAAGGCCGTGCAGACCAAGCTGTCCGATACGCTGGCCAAGGGAGGCCTGGTCGTGATCAGCCCCGCCGGCGAGGCATTCGACGCCCTTGAGTGCCAGGCCGTGGGCACGGTGGACGATCCGAGCGTTCCCGATGAAACAGTGGCCCAGGTTTACCAGCCCGGATACAAAATGGGCACTAAGGTCATCAGGCCTGCCATGGTGACGATCACCACGGGCGGCCCCAAGAGGGAAAAGCCCGAAGAAGAGTAAGACGAACGAGGGCGGCCGCAGCTTGGCCGCCCTCGTGCTTGAAAGAGCAATTCTAAGTAACTAACTAAGGTAATGGAGGTGGAACGAATGGCGTCTACGCCCGATTATTACAAAACGCTAGGCGTTCCGCGCACCGCCACGGCCGATGAGATAAAGAAGGCGTTTCGCAAGCTCGCTCGCAAGCATCATCCCGATGCAGGCGGCGACGAGGCCAAGTTCAAAGAGCTGAACGAGGCCTACGAAGTCTTAAGCGACGAGAAGAAGCGCGCGCTTTACGACCAGTACGGCACGGCGAACGAGAACCAGATCCCCCAGGGATGGGGCGGCGGCCAAGGCTTCAACGTCGAGGACATCTTCGGTGGCGGCGGGGCCGGCGGCTTCGGCGGCAGTTGGGCCGACATTCTGGAGAGCATTCGCCACGGTGAAGGTGCGTTTGGGGGCAACTGGGACTTCGGCGGCGGTTTTGGCGGCCAGCCTCAGCCCCGTCGCGGTCAGGATATGAATGTGACGTTGAACGTGACGTTCGACGAAGCGTTCAACGGCACAGAGAAGCGCATCACCGTGCGCATTCCCGGCAAGAGCGAGTCCGACACCCACACGGTGAAGGTGCCCGCCGGTGCTGTCGATGGCGGCCGCGTGCGCCTGAAGGGCCAGGGAGCTCCTGGCGACAACGGTGGTGCGGCGGGCGACTTGCTCATCACCACTAAGATTGACGCGCATCCCTACTTCGGTCGCGATAAGGCCGACGTGACGGTTGATTTGCCGATCAATGTGGCGGAGGCAGCGCTCGGTGCTTCCATCGTGGTGCCCACGCCCGACGGCAAAAAGATCAAGGTGAAGGTGCCCGCTGGCACGCAAGACGGCAAGGTGCTCACCATTAAAGGCAAAGGAGCGCCCGATCTGAAGAACAAGGGGCAGTTCGGCAACTTGAAGATTCAGATTCACGTTGAAGTGCCCACGGACATGAACGACGAGCAGAAAAAGGCCATGGAGGACTTCCTCGCCGCGACGGGAGAGGAGAAGCGCCCATGGGCCTAGACGACAAGAACCGGCCGCTGTACATGATTAGCATTGCCGCGGAACTGGCGGGCGTGCACCCGCAGACCCTGCGTTCCTACGAGCAGAAGGGTCTGGTCACGCCGCGACGCACTAGTGGCAACACGCGCATGTACTCCCAGGCCGATATCGATCGGCTCAACCTGATCAACGAGCTGACGAGCGAGGGCATCAACCTCGCCGGCGTCACGCGCATCCTTGATCTGCAGAGCCGGCTGGATGAGCGCGGGGAAGAAGTGGAAGACCTGCACGCGCGGGTGCGCCGCCTCGCCGATCGCGTTCGCGAATTGGAAACCCGCACCCCCGTCGGCGCCATCGTCCGCGTAACGCCGACGAGGCGTTTACCATAAAGGAGAACGTATATGAGACTAGATAAATTGGCGGTGACGGCGCAAGAGGCTTTCCAGAACGCGATGGGCGTTGCTGGCGAGGCCGATGCCGCCGTTATCGAGCCCATTCACTTGCTGAAGGCGCTGCTCGATTCCGACGAGAACAACCTCGCCGCTATCGTGAAGCGCATCGGCGCCGACCCGGTCTGGCTGTCCCAGAACGTGGCCGACGAGATTGCCAAGATGCCCAAGCAGACTGGCGCCACGCCTATGGCCATTCCCGGCCAGGATCTCATCAAGGTCATCGACAACTCGGTGAAGATCGCCGAGAAGCTGGGCGACAGCTACGCCACCAGCGAGCACCTGCTCATTGCCCTGTCCGAGGACAAGGGCGCCGCGGGCCGCATCCTCACGACGGCGGGCGTCACCCGCAAGAACATCGAGGCGGCCTACGAGAGCCTGCGCGGCGACACCCGCGTGACCTCGCAGACCGACAAGACCCAGTTCGAAGCGCTGGAACAGTACGGCCAGAACCTCACCCAGCAGGCCCGCGAGGGCAAGCTCGATCCGGTCATCGGCCGTAACGAGGAGATCCGCCGCACCATTCAGGTGCTGTCGCGCCGTACGAAGAACAACCCGGTGCTCATCGGCGAGCCCGGCACCGGCAAAACCGCTATCGTTGAGGGTCTGGCTCAGCGCATCGTAGCTGGCGATGTTCCCTCGTCGCTGAAGGATCGCGAGATCGTCTCGCTCGATCTGGGTGCGATGATGGCCGGCGCGAAGTACCGCGGCGAGTTCGAGGACCGTTTGAAGAACGTGCTGCGCGAGGTGAAGGAAGCCGACGGCAACATCATCCTGTTCATCGACGAGCTGCACACCATTGTCGGCGCTGGTGCTGGCGGCGACTCTTCCCTGGATGCGGGCAACATGCTGAAGCCCGCTCTGGCCCGCGGCGAGCTGCGCGCCATCGGCGCCACCACGCTCGATGAGTACCGCAAGTACATCGAGAAGGACGCCGCCCTGGAGCGCCGCTTCCAAACGGTGCTCGTGAGCGAGCCGACGGTGGAGGACACCATCGCCATTCTGCGCGGCCTGAAGGAGAAGTACGAAATTCATCACGGCGTGCGCATCACCGATGGCGCCATCGTGAGCGCGGCGGAGCTTTCCGATCGCTACATCACCGACCGCTTCCTGCCCGACAAGGCCATCGACCTCATGGATGAGGCGGCTTCACGGCTGCGCATCGAGATCGATTCCATGCCCGAGGAGGTGGACGCCGCCGAGCGCAAGCTCATCCAGATGCAGATCGAGGAACAGGCCCTCATGAAGGAGACCGACATGGCCTCCCAGGAACGCCTGGAGAAGCTGCGCCACGACATCGCGGCCGCCCAGGAATCCCTCGATTCCCAGAAGGCTGAGTGGCAGAACGAGAAGGACGCCATCGTCGACGTGCAGAACCTCAAGGCCGAGTTGGAAAGCGCTCAGCTTGATGAGGAGCGCGCCACCCGCGAGGGCAACCTGCAGCTCGCTTCCGAGATCCGCTACTCGCGCATTCCCCAGCTGCAGCAGCAGCTGCACGTGGCCGAGGAAGCCGTGAAGATGAAGCAGCAGGACGGCGCCATTCTGAAGGAAGAGGTTTCCGAAGAGGAGATCGCGTCGGTCGTGGCTGCCTGGACGGGCATCCCCGTGGCCAAGATGATGCAGGGCGAGATGGAAAAGCTCGTCGATTTGGAAGAAGTGCTGAAGGGCCGCGTCATCGGCCAGGACGAGGCTGTGGGTGTGGTGGCCGGTGCCATCCGCCGCAACCGCGCGGGACTCTCCGATCCGAACCGCCCCATTGGCTCGTTTTTGTTCCTCGGCCCCACCGGCGTGGGCAAGACCGAGCTGGCCAAGACGCTCGCGGAGTACCTGTTCGATTCCGAGAAGGCCATGGTGCGCATCGACATGTCCGAATACATGGAGAAGTTCTCCGTGCAGCGCCTGATCGGAGCGCCTCCGGGATACGTGGGCTACGACGAGGGCGGCCAGCTTACCGAAGCCGTGCGCCGCAATCCCTACTGCGTGGTGCTGCTCGACGAGATGGAGAAGGCCCATCCCGACGTGTTCAACATCCTGTTGCAGGTGCTCGATGACGGACGGCTCACCGATGGCCAGGGCCGCGTGGTGAACTTCAAGAACTGCATCATCATCATGACCTCCAACGTGGGAAGCCAGATCATCCGCGAGCATGCAGCCGAGGGTCGCGCCTACGACGAGGCCCAGGCCACCGGTGGCGAGACCATGGGCGAGATGGCCGAGAAGATGATGTCCATGACGCCCGAGCAGGCCGCCAAGCGCATGCAGGAGTTCACGAACAAGATTCAGGATGCCCTTTCCACGACGTTCCGCCCCGAGTTCTTGAATCGTATCGACGACGTGATCACCTTCAACGAGCTGTCCATCTCGGCTATCGAGCCTATCGTGGATCTGCAGCTCGAGCAGGTGCGCGACCGCCTGCAGGCTCGTCATATCACCTTGGACGTGACGCCGGCGGCCATGGAGCACTTGGCCATCGACGGCTACGATCCGGTGTACGGCGCCCGTCCGCTGAAGCGCCTCATCCAGCGCGAGGTGGTCGACCGCATCGCCGAGAAGGTCATCTCCGGCGAGCTGCGCGACCGCAGCCACGTGCTGATCGACCTGGACGCCGAGGGCGATTACACCTGCCGAGTGGAAGGCCCCATGGATCTGGACGGCCTGAACCTGGACGACCCCAGCTTCCTCACGGCCGGCCCCGACCCCAAGGAGACCCTGCAGGATCTGGACACCTTGAGCAACGGCGACCTGGGAGAGGA
The DNA here is from genome assembly GCA_902478715.1 of uncultured Adlercreutzia sp. Lineage (GTDB taxonomy): Bacteria > Actinomycetota > Coriobacteriia > Coriobacteriales > Eggerthellaceae > Adlercreutzia. The sequence goes on along the minus strand of CABSMC010000038.1, from coordinate 16,593 downwards.
CCCCATCGCCTAAACCGCATACCCCTTTCACAGTAAGCGCCCGGGCAGCCAAGGCCCGGGCGCTTTTGCGCGATTGCCGTCGCCTATTGTGCTCCCTATGCCGTTTTCGACCGCTTCTCAGCCTTCCGCGGCTTGCTGGTGACGCAAACCGGTGGCGCCAACACCTATCCCAACTTATATAGGCACTCCCTGAGCGGGGCTTGGTGTTCGAGATCGCACTCACCCTTCCTGGTGACAAAAACGCCTTCTCTGGCGCACATTTTTCGACTTATACAGGCATTTGGATTCTCGCTAAGATTCCGCATAGTGCAGTTTGCTCGATTGAAGCTCCGCTGACCTGGGGCAATACGCCAACCTTCATTCAGGGTTAGGCCTCCGGGTGTTTTGGTGATTTAAGAATGCCTGTATAAGTCAAAAAACGTGCGTAGAAGGCCCTTGTCGTGTCACCGCATCTCCGAGAGCGAAGTTAGGACGAAGTTGAGCAAGGTTCGAGATGTGTGGCATTTACGATCTTGCAAACGGGCAATGGCATTCAATGTGCGCTATGTTATAAACATCGCCCATGAATATCTATCTCTCACATATCAGCGCATGGTTGTTCTGGATTTGGTGGTCCAAGATGAATGCCATCCCTTTGGGGCTGTTCCATTCGGGAAAGTGCTTCGCACGCGATCGAATGCCGTCGTTTTCGTTGCCGACGGTTTCAATAATCAAGAATGCCGCCGGCTCGAAGCGCGAAGTTCGGCAAATACTCAATGCCAATGGCCAGAGCGTGCGACAGCTGTTGGTGCGCGCTGGTATTGGCACTGGAGCTGATGGCTGTCTGTACGTTTGCGTTCCGTACGTGAAGGGCAGGCGCTGTTCGGAGAAAAATATCCACTTCCACCAAGTGAGTTGCGCGCTGCCTCGGCGATCGTTTGTGAAAGTGGCAGAAGGCCTGTACGTTGCTTCGCCCGAACTCACGTTTGTGCAGATGGCAGCCGTGCTGGAAGAAGGGGCACTGTGCGCCTGCGGTATGGAATTGACGGGTGGGTATCCTCTGGATGCCGAGTTTCGCCCCGATGGAGAAGTCGTCTACGTACGGGCGCCCGTCACGTCGCAAACGCTCCTCGCGGCTTACGCTGATCGCTACCAGGGCCGAGGCGGTACCAATAAGGCCCGGCGGGTGACGCGGCATCTTTGCGACAAATCCGCGTCCGTGAAGGAAACTGAGCTGGCGCTCCTCGCTCTTCTCCCGCGCCACTTTGGAGGTCTCGGCGCGAAGGAGGCGCTTCTGAATGAAGTTGTGACGCTCAGTCCCGAGGCGGCAACGATTGCGCGCCAGAAGAAAGTCGTCTGCGACCTTAAGTTCAAAGATTCGAATGTTGTCGTGGAATACGATGGTGCAACCCATGGTGACGCCGAAGCGCGAACAACCGATTCTCGTCGCCGGGATGCCTTGCGAGCAGAAGGCTACGACGTGGCTACGCTCACCAACGCGCAGCTGCAGAGCCCGACGGAATTCCAGGCAATCATCGTGCCGGCCTCGCGGAAGGCGGGAAAGAGAACACGCTACCTATCCGAACACGACATGCCGCGCCATCGGGCTCTCCGCGCGCAGATCGCCCGCTATCATGCAAGAGGGTTTTAGAAAGATTGTCTACACCTTCTCTACCTTCACGGCAGTGCCGGTGACGGTGGCGCCGAAGAGGTCTTGGCTCAGGGTTTGATTTAGCTGGTTTAGCTGCTCGATGGCTACCGCCGTGCCGGTAACCGACGCGCCGAAAAGCCCCTTCGGTAGCATGTACACGTCGTAGCGTATGGCCAGAAGACCGTTGGCCCCCGCTTCATGGGCGCGGAACAACAGCTCGTTCCACGCGATCTTCTTGGCGCGCTCCATCTTGCTGCCGAGCAGAAGCGAGCGTTGGTCGGTGAGGTCGGACACAATGGCATCCACTTGGGCGGGAATACCCGAGCCCACCACCGCGTCGGTAGAGAGGGTGCCGCAGTACTCTGTCACGCGCCAGCCCTCGAAGGAGCTACCAGCCGTGGTCATCATGAGGGAGGGGTTCTTTTCCAGCGCGTCGAGGAACGCCTGTTTGGCCTGCTCGCGCTTCTCGTCGGCCTCAAGGGCTTGTTTGCGCTCTTGGGGCGAAGCGTCCGCGAGATCAGATCCGAAGTCCTCATCCAGCTCATCGCGCTTTTCCAGCGCTTTCTCTAAGCTCATGACAGAAGTCGCCTCCCATAGACATCGCCAGCACATAAGAAACATAAGAAACAATGTCGAAAGTATAGGCCGCCTGCTCCCGTGCAAGGAGAGCGCCCGGCAACGGTTGCGAAGCCTTAACCTGCGCGATTTTTCGGCAGCTTATGGGACGTTTGAATGAGGCGACCTATACCAGCCCGGCACGAAAGTTCTACGCCGCTTTCGCCAGTTTCTCGGCCTTGCGGGCGCGGCGAGCTGCGGCGCGCTTTTGCATGGCATCGACGCAGGTAGCCACGGCGGCATCGCCGGTGACGTTCACCGTGGTGCGCATCATGTCCAGGATGCGGTCGACGCCGGCTACGAGAGCCACGCCCTCTACAGGCAGGCCCACCGACTGCAGCACCATGGCCAGCATGATCATGCCGGACCCGGGCACGCCGGCGGTGCCGATGGAGGCGAGCACGGCGGTCATCACGATGGTCAGCTGCTGGCCGATGGAAAGGTCGATGCCGAACACCTGGGCGATGAAGATGGCGCAAACGCCCTGATAAATGGCGGTGCCGTCCATATTGATGGTGGCGCCGAGCGGCAGCACGAAGGACGTGACCTCCTTCGACACACCCATCTTCTCGGTGCACTCCATGTTGATGGGCAGCGTGCCCACCGACGAAGCCGATGCGAACGCGAAGCCCATCACCGGCATTTCGCCCTTCAGGAACTTCAACGGGTTCATGCGGGCGAAGATTTTGATGATGCCCGAGTACACCAGGAGAATCTGCACGATCATGGCCACGTAAGCCACCACGATGAGCCACAGAAGGGGCCGCAGCACATCGATGCCGTTGCTGGCGATAACGGGGCAGATGAGTCCGAACACGCCGAAGGGCGCCACCAGGATGATGCCGCGCATGATGGCGATGCACACGTCCGACATGGCGTTGCAAATGTCGATGACCGGCTTGGCTTTCTTCCCAGCGGCGATCATGCCGAAGCCGAACACCACGGCGATGACGATGACCTGCAGCATAGTGGCGTCGGCCATGGGCTGGAAGAAGTTCGACGGGAACATATTCACGATAGTGTCGATGAGCGACGGCGGCTCGGTGGCCTCATAGGAAAGCTCGCCTGTGGGCATCGTATAGCCGGCGCCGACGTTCATGAGGTTGGCGAACACAAGCCCCAGCGTGACGGCGCAGGCGGTGGTGGCCAGGTAGAACAGCACGGTTTTGCCGCCGATGGCGCCGACCTTCTTCACGTCATCCAGCGACACGACGCCGGCGATGATGGAGAACAGCACCAGCGGCACGACGATCATCTTGATGAGGTTCAGGAAGATGGTGCCGAAGGGCTTGATGTAGGTGTCGGCGATCTCCGGCGAGCCTTGCAGCGCGAGACCCGCCAGCACGCCCAGAATGAGTGCAATAAAGATCCAGGTGGTCAGCGACAGACGCTTGAACCAGGGCTTCGGCTTGCTGTCGGTTCCGCTGCCTCCGCTGTCGGGCGTTGGTGCGACCGTCTCGGTAGCGTTGGCGGATGCCGAAATAATGGAATCGTCGGCCATGGCGGTGCGTCCTTTCCCTTTGTGCGTAAATCGCCCCCATTATAAGCGTATTTGCAGGGAAAAGAGAGCGCGCGGCTCAGTGATCTAACGGCCCTGCAACAAATGACGGAACGGCCTGCGCTGATTTCGCTGAAGGGCCATAATGGCAACGGAGAGTAGCCGGGAACGTGCCGGCGCGAGATGTGTGGAATACGTTTTTACTCGAAGAAGGTGGAAGCGCCGTGCTATGGTGTGCCGCGCTTCAGGGGACAATATATATGAAAGGAACGTCTATGGACCGCAAGGAAATTGTCGCTGCTGCCGAGGCTTATTGGGATGAACATCGCGATGCGATTGTGGCCGATATCGCCAAGCTCGTGGAAATCCCCTCGACGGAGGATCTGGCCGCTGCCTCGCCGGGCGCGCCGTACGGGCCTGGGCCGGCTGCTGCGCTGGATGCGGCGCTGGAAATCGCCGAGGGTATGGGCATGACCGTCACGAACTGCGAGGGGCATATCGGGTTTGCGGATCTTGCCGGCAAAACCGAGAAGCAGCTGGGCATCATCGGCCACGTGGACGTCGTGCCCGCCGGTCCTGGCTGGTCGTTTGAGCCTTTCAAGGTGACCGAGAAGGACGGTTACCTTATGGGCCGTGGCTGCCTGGACGACAAGGGCCCCTCGGTGGTGGCTCTGCATGCCGTGAAGTGCTTGAGTGACCTTGATGTGGAGCGCCCCTATTCCATGCGCTTCATCTTCGGTGCCAATGAGGAAACGGGTATGGCCGACGTGACGTGGTATCTCGAGAAGTACGAGAGCCCGGCCTTCTTGTTCACGCCCGATGCCGACTTCCCGGTGTGCTATGGTGAGAAGGGCGGCTATGACGGCTGCATCACGAGCGCACCTATCGCCGATCCGGTAATCTTGGATATCTCCGGCGGCGTGGTGACCAACGCCGTGCCTGGTGAAGCCTGGGCCGTCGTGCGCGCGGATGCCTCTGCGCTGCCCAGCGCCGAGCGCATCACGGTAGCCGACGCCGGTGACGGTACGGCGCGCATCGATGCTGCGGGCGTGAACGCCCACGCCGCCTGGCCCGAGCGCGGCATCTCCGCCATCATGCTGCTGGCGAACTACCTGCTGGAAAACGGCTTGTGCAACCAGCAGGAGCGTGAGTTCCTCGAGCTGGTGCAAAGCCTCGTGTCCGACACGACCGGTGCGGGCGTGGGCATTGCCACGGCCGACGAGTACTTCGGACCGCTGACGGTGGTGGGTGGCACCATCCGCAAAGAGGGCGATCGTCTCGTGCAGACCATGGACAGCCGCTGGCCCACGTCCATCACAGCCGAGGAGATCACCGCCGCGCTCACGAAGCTGACCGACAACATTGGTGCCACCTTCGAGAATACCCTGCTCATGGTGCCGTTCCTCGTGAAGCCCGACGATCCGGAGATCCAGGTGCTGCAGGATGCCTTCCAGTTCGTAACCGGCGACACCGAGCACAAGCCCTTCACCATCGGCGGCGGCACCTACGCCCGCGAATTCAAGAAGGGCGCCTCATTCGGCGTGAACATGCCCTGGATCGAGAACCCCGACTGGGTCGGCGGCGAGCACGGCCCCGACGAGGGCGTCTCCGAAGAGCTGCTGAAGACCTCCTTCAAGATCTACGTCCTAGCCCTAGCCGAGCTGCAGGGACTAGAGATTCAGTAATTGAGTACAGCTTACAGCGTATGTCTGCAATGGCCTCGCATCTGGTGCGGGGCCATTTTGCGATTGAGCGACGGGAGCGATGAGGGTATCGATAATTTCAATGTCCTCATCTGGAATTAACCCGTGATTTCCTCATGATCGGGCATGACGGGGCGTCAGCTGTGCTATAGAATAGTATGAATGCAATCAGAGATTTCTTTTGGAGGACGACGTGCTTAACGCAATTATCGTTGACGACGAGGCGCCTGCCCGTTCTGAACTGCGCTTTCTTCTCGATGAGGTCGGCGGAGTTGAAGTGACAGCCGAAGCTGCCAACGTGCGCGAGGCTATCGAGAAGCTGAAAGAGTATCCCTGCGACGTTATGTTTATGGATGTGAACATGCCCGAGGCCACTGGTCTTCAATTGGCCGAGGCTCTGCAGCATCTGAAGTTCCCTCCGGCGGTGGTGTTCGTGACTGCCTATTCCGAGCACGCGCTGGACGCCTTCAAGGTGAGCGCTATCGATTACCTGGTTAAGCCGGTGGAGACCGAGCGTCTGGCCCAGGCCATCGCTCGCGTGCGCGAGCAGGTGGCTCTGCACTTGCAGGCTCACAAGTCCGAGCGCATCCCGGTGGAAAAGGGCGGCAAAAAGATTCTCATCGGCATCGATAAGATCCGTTTCGTCATGGCTCGCGACGACTACGCTTACCTGCAGACCGATACCGACCGTTACTTCTCCACGGTGAGCCTGGCCCAGCTGGAGAAGCGTCTCGACGGCCACGGGTTCTTCCGTGTACACCGCGGCTATTTGGTGAACCTGTCCATGGTGGAGGAGATCGAATCCGTTTCCGGCGGTACGCTGCTGCTGACCTTGAACGGTGTGGAGGAGAAGATTCCCGTTTCGCGCCGCCGCGTCAGCTCCCTGAAAAAGGCGCTGAACCTGTAGGACGCTTCGCTCTGAATGATGCGCTGACGAGCCCCACCCAGGGGCTCGTTTCGTTCACAGAACCGCCATAGGGTTGTGGGGATGTGGGCGCGTTTTGGTGGCGTTTGCTAGAATATTTCCACTAGATTAACGAGGAGGAGCCCCAGTGCAGCGCGTACGGGGCTCGTTTGCAATTCTGCTGGCTGGCGGAAATTGCCCAGAGAGAAGAGGAGCGCCATGCTCTCCGTTGACGTTGAGAAGCTGTATCCGGCGGCAAAGACCCTGGTGAAAGCTCGTGCAGCAAGCCGCATTCACGCCAAGGACGCCACGCTGTACGATTTCTCCCCCGAGGCGCAAGCTTGCGCGAGCGACTACATGGGATGGGCCGATCTGGCCACGAGTCCGCTGTGTGATATGGACGCCATCCAAGCTTTTGCCGACGAGGTGGTGGAAGCGGGTCTCGATACGATTCTGCTTATCGGCCAGGGCGGTTCCACTCAGGCGCCCATGACCATCACGAAGTACAACAAGCACGATTCCAATCGCGTGAAGTTCCGCACGTTGGACTCCGACTCGCCCGTGCGCGTGCGCGAGATGCTCACCATCTGCGATCCCCATCGCACGCTGGTCATCATCTCCTCAAAAAGCGGGGGCACCATTGAGCCGCGCATGCTGCTAGAGGCGGTGCGGGCCTCCTTCGAGAAGGAGTTGGGCGATCATGTGGTGAAGCACCTGGTGGCCATCACCGATCCGGGTAGCGATTTAGATCGGCAGGCACGCGAGGAAGGCTGGCGTGCGGTGTTTTCCGGCGAGCCCACGGTGGGCGGCCGGTTCTCTGCGCTCTCCGTGTTCGGGTTGGTGCCGGCGGCGCTCACAGGTATCGACATGGAAGCGTTCATGGCTCACGCTCGCGCGGCTGAGGAGGCCTGTTCGGAGGACGCCATCGACAACCCTGCCATCAACCTGGCGGCGTTCCTCTACGACAACTATCTGAAGGGTCGCAACAAGTTCTCGTTCCTCACTCCCAAGCGTGGGCGCGTGCTGGGCCTCTGGATCGAACAGCTGGTGGCCGAATCGCTGGGGAAGAACGGCGAGGGCATCCTGCCGAACATCGAGATCGACTCGCTGCTGCTTACGGAGGATCCGGGTGACAGGTCCATCATCATGTACCAGACCCAAACCGACCTGTGGGACGAGCGCCGCAATTTCGAGATGAGCCTCGCCTACATCGATAACGCTATTCCGCGGCTGAACTACCGCATCGACACTGTGGAAGAGCTGGCTGAGCATTTCGTCATGTGGGAATACGCCATCGCCATGTGCGGCTATCTCATGCAGGTGTGCCCCTTCGACCAGCCCGACGTTGCCTCCGCCAAAGCTGAGGTGCTCGATATTCTGAAGAACGGCCAGCCGGAGCCCGATTTCACTGAGGTGTTCACCGACGAGGTGGACATGGGCCGTGTAGAAGTCTCCTTCGCCCCCATGTTCGAGGGCTGCGAGGACTTGCACGAGACGCTGTATGCGCTGCTGTCTTCCATTCAGCCGGGCGACTTCTTTGCGCTGAACGCGTTTCTTCCGTTTACGGGAGAGGGGCGGCGCGAGGCCATCGAGCAGATTCGCCACGGGGTAGCCGAATCCTTCGGCTGCGTGTCGTGCTTGGAGGTGGGGCCGCGCTACCTGCATTCCACGGGACAGCTGCAAAAGGGCGGTCCGAACATGGGCGTCTTCCTCATTCTGTCGGCCGACGAGTTGAAGGACATTCCGCTGCCGGAGGAAGCTGCGGCACCCAGCCTTGGCGAGCTGGCGAAGGCCCAGGCTGCTGGCGATTTGGCGACGCTCGCCAAGCGCGGGCGCCGCTGCGTGCATCTGCATTTGCCGGACAACTCCGGCGTAACGCTGCGCCAGTTGGCCCAGGTAGTCGACGATGTGATTGCCGACATCCTGACCGATCGGGCGTTGGCCGAGGCCGCTGCCATGGCCGAGGACGAGGAGCTGGCCGAAGCCACCGTGGTTGTGGAAGCTGCCGAGGCCAGCGAGACTGCCGTGGAAGCCGAGTTCGCCGAAGCGCCCCAGGACGCCGAGGTGGAGGCTGCGGAGGTCGTTGTCCCCGAAGGCGAGACGGACGAGGCGTAAGCGGCAAAGCAAGGCGCAAGGCAAGGGAGCTTACTCATGATCGATGCGGTCGATATTCATGTGAAGGGTATTGTGCAGGGGGTAGGTTTTCGACCCTTTGTGTACCGGATGGCGAAGAAGTACCTCATCAACGGCTGGGTGCTGAACGCCACCGATGGCGTGCATATTCACGCCGAGGGCGAGAGCGCGCTGGTGGACGAGTTCATCATGGAGCTATCTGACAACGCGCCGGCGGCATCGAAGGTGGAGGAAATCGACATCAAGGAAGTGCCTCTGGAGGATTTCGACAGCTTCGAGATTCGTTTCTCCGACGATGAGGACGTGGCAGAGACCACACTTGTGTCGCCCGAGCTTGCCACCTGCGACGACTGCGTAGCTGAGCTGTTCAACTCGAACGACCGTCGTTACCGTTACCCGTTTATCAACTGCACGAATTGCGGGCCACGCTTCACCATCATCGATCACTTGCCCTACGACCGTGCTGCCACCTCCATGGCGGCGTTCCCCATGTGCAAGAAATGCGCCGCCGAATATGCCGATCCGCTCGACCGCCGCTTCCACGCCCAGCCCGATGCCTGCTTCGAATGTGGCCCTTCGGTGACGTGGAGCGTTGGGACTGACGATGATAAGCTCGTCGGTAAGACGCGCGAGGAGTCGGATGCCATTTTCGCGGCGGCGGTGGAGATGCTCATGGAAGGGAAGATTTTGGCCGTGAAGGGGCTGGGGGGCTTTCATCTTGTGTGCGATGCGAACAATGCCGAGGCGGTGGCCGAGCTGCGCCGGCGCAAGCGGCGCGATGGGAAGGCCTTTGCTGTCATGGCGCCGACGGTGGCTGCAGTCCGGGCGCTGTGCTTCGTGGGCGAGGAAGAGGAAGCGGTGCTCGCCGGGGCGTCGCGGCCCATCGTGCTCTTGCGGAAGCGCCCCGACGGGGCCATTGGGGCCGGCGTGGCCGATGGGCTTTCCGAGCTGGGCGTTATGGTGCCCTACACACCGGTGCAGCATCTGCTCATGCACGATTTCGCTGAGGTTTGGGAGGCGGCGCATCCTGAAGAGGCGGCCGCGGCCTGCGCCCCTGGCGCGTCTGTGCCGCTGTTGGTGATGACCTCGGGCAACGTGCACGACGAACCCATCTGCATCGCTGACGAGGAGGCGCGCGCAAAGCTGGCCGACATCGCCGATGCCTTTTTGGGCAACAATCGTCCCATCCTCACGCGCTTCGACGACTCCGTCGTGCGGCTGATCCAGGTGGACGAGGCCGACGAAAAGCCCGTGTATGCCATTCAGTTCCTGCGGCGGGCGCGGGGCTATGCGCCCGTACCGGTGTCGGTGGCGGCGGAAGGGGTCGATGGCGCCGAGGGCATCATCTTCGCCGCCGGCCCCGAGCAGAAGAATACCTTCACGCTGCTGCGCGGCACCGATGGCTTCGTGTCCCAGCACATCGGCGACGTGGAAAACGCCGAGACCTACGATGCGTGGCTGGCCACGAAGGATCGCTTTGAGAGCCTCTTCGAAATGACCCCCACGGCGGTGGCCTGCGACTTGCATCCCGAGTATCTCACGAGTAAATGGGCCCACCATCAGGGACTTCCCGTGACCGAGGTGCAGCACCATCATGCTCACATCGTGTCGGTTATGGCCGAGCATGGGCTGACTGATGCCGTCTGCGGCATCGCCTTCGATGGCACAGGCTACGGTGAGGACGGGGCCATCTGGGGCGGCGAGGTGCTGCTGGCGAACCGCCAGGCCTTCGAGCGTTTCGCGAACTTCGCCTACGTGCCCATGCCCGGAGGAGCTGCGGCCATCAAGCATCCGCTGCGCATGGCCTACGGCGTGCTGTGGGCTTACGACCTGCTGGAACATCCTGCTGCTGCGGCGGCTTTGGCGCCTCTGGGCGATGAGGCCGAGGTGTGCGACACCATGATCGAGCGCGGGTTGAACACGCCCATGACGTCCTCGGTCGGGCGCCTGTTCGATGCGGCCAGCGCGCTGCTCAGCATCTGCACGGAGCCGAGCTACGAGGGCGAGGGAGCCATCCTTCTGGAGGCGGCCATGGAAACCGCCGGGGCCGACGTGGCCGGCGCTGCGGCTGTCGAAGAGGCCGCGGGCGTGGCAGGCGAGGACGAGCTGGCGGCGAAGGAGCGCTACGCCGTCATTGTCGAGAAGAACACCGCCACCGAGACGAGTACCGCGCAGGACACCTCGGTGCTGCTCCTGGATGCCGAGCCCACCTTCCACGCGTTGCTGGACGACCTGGCGGCGAGAGTGCCGGCGTCCGTCATCAGCCGCCGCTTCCACGATGCCATGGTTGGCGCCATCGTCATGAGCGCCGAGTTGGTGCGAGCCATGTACGACATTTCCACGGTGGCGCTGTCGGGTGGCGTGTTCATGAACCGCTACCTTGTGGAGCATGCGCTGGCTGACTTGGCCGCTGCTGGTTTCACCGTCGCCATCAACCGCGATCTGCCCCCCAACGACGGTTGCATCAGCCTGGGCCAAGCCGTGGTGGCTTCCGCTCGTTCGGGCGAGTAGGGCGCCTCTCGAAACCTCGCCGACTTCCTTGGGCGAACCTGCGACAATGGGGTATTGAGAGACGAATCGAAGGAGCAGCGTATGTGCTTGGCAATTCCGGCGAAGGTGGCGGCCCTGGAAGAGGGGAACTTGGCCACCGTTGACATTTTGGGCGTGACCCGCGAGATTTCCGTCGATCTGACGCCCCAGGCGCAGGTGGGCGACTACGTGCTCGTGCACGCCGGCTTCGCCATCGAGGTGGTGGACGAGCAGTTCGCCCTGGAGACCATCGAGCTGGTGAAGCAGTTCCCTGAACTGGCCGATTTGAACGAGACTCCCACGCCGGCCTAAGGAGCGAAAACAGTGCGTTTTGCCTGTTGAATCCGCCCGTGTATTACACTAGACTGACCGCACGGACGAGCGGACTGCTTCTTTCGTCGAAGGGAGCAGCTATGTACGTAAGCTGGATGGAACTCCTCACGTTTTGTTTGGTGATCGTAGCGGTGATTGAGTTGACCGCGCGTTTGCGGCAGTAGTCGCAGCGGGCGGTAATGAAAAAGCCGCCCCTCGCATAGGAAGAACGGCTCTTCATCACATTAGAACAGGTAATGTGAAGCAGTCGTGCCCGGTGCCACGGGCATTCCGCTTGTCCGTATTCTACACCCTTGAAGGAGTGGTTGCAAGAATGGACGCCATGCAGCAAGAACTGAAGGCATTCAAAGATCCGACGTTGGCGCGGGGGCTCATCGAGTCCATTCAAGCGCTGGCCCCGGAGTCTGCTACGCTGATGGAAGTGTGCGGCACCCACACCGTGGCCATTGCGCGCAACGGTATTCGCGGTCTTATGCCCGAGGGGGTTCGTCTGGCGTCGGGCCCTGGATGTCCGGTGTGCGTGACGAGCAACCACGACATCGACAAGGTAATCGCGCTGGCCTGCGTGCCGGAAGTGACCATCGCCACCTTCGGCGATATGACCCGCGTGCCCGGCTCCACCTCCAGCCTTTTGGCCGAGCAGGCAGCGGGGCGCTCGGTGGAGATCGTTTACTCGCCGCTGGACGCCCTGCGTCTGGCGCAGGAGAACCCCACGCGGCAGATCGTCTTCGTCGGCGTGGGCTTCGAAACCACCACGCCGCTGGTGGCTATGGCCATCAAGCGGGCGCGCGCCATGGGACTCACAAACTTCACCGTGTACGGCGCCCACAAGAACATGCCCGGGGCGCTGGAAGTCATCATCAACGACCCGGCGCTGAAGCTGGATGCGCTCATTCTGCCGGGGCATGTGTCCACCATCATCGGCGCCGAGCCCTACCGCTTCCTGGCCGAGAAGTACGGCATCCCCGGCGTCATCACCGGGTTCGAGCCGGTGGACGTGCTGCAGGGCATCGCCATGATCATGCGCCAGCTGCACGAGGGTCGCGCCGAGATCGAGATCGCCTACGCCCGCGGCGTCATGCCCGAGGGCAATCCGGTGGCACTCGCCGCCATCGACGAGGTGTTCGAAACCTGCTCCGCCACCTGGCGTGGCTTGGGTGAGATTCCCGGCAGTGGCTACCGCATCCGCGAGGAGTTCGCCGACTTCGACGCCATGCGCCGTTTTCAGCCCGATGTGGAGGAGGTGCGCGAGCACAAAGGCTGCCGCTGCGGGGATGTGCTCCGCGGCATTATGGCCCCGAGCGAGTGTCCGCTGTTCCGGAAGGTCTGCACGCCGGAGAATCCCGTCGGCCCCTGCATGGTCTCCAGCGAGGGCAGCTGCGCGGCGTACTATCGGTACTACTAGGCGAGGCCCGCTATGGCTGCGGCCACCACTCACTATATGTACGTGTTGGAATGCGCCGATGGGTCGCTGTATACCGGCTATGCCGTGGATGTGCACGCGCGGCTGGCGGTGCACAACGCCGGCAAGGGCGCGAAATATACGCGCGCTCGCTTGCCGGTAAGCCTGCTCGCCTACGCCGAGTTCGCTACCAAGCATGACGCCATGCACGCGGAATACGTCTTCAAGCAGCTTTCCCGTAACGAGAAGGATGCCCTGCTCTCATCTGCCTCCCATTCAAATTTCGAAGAGGCCTTGACAAGCATACTCACCTGACATCGCTCAACGGGCGCGACCTAGAAGAAGCAGCAAGTCACGTCGCTTTCGTGAATCTGGTGGCAAATGCCAGTTCGACCCCGAAATGGTAAGAGGGGGAGGCCATTTCGGCTATGAAGTGGCACTTTCTGGCCATTTCGGCCTTCAACTGGCAGTGCGGTACGCCATTTCGGGGTCGAACTGGCATCTGCCCCTTGAATTTTGAAGATACCTAAGCTGACGGGTGGCGTTGATCGGTTGGGCCGGAGGTTTGCTTGGGGCCCAGGTTCAATTCCTGCAGGTAGCTGCTGGGCTCGATGTCGCAGGTGCGGATGCCGGAGCGGAGACGGATACGGGGGATGTGCAGGCGCAGGCGCTCGGCGGTTTCCAAGTCGCAGCTTTCGAAGCTGGTGAAGAGGAGGCGTCGGGTGGCGCGTTGCCCAGCCAGCGCGATGGCGACCCGGTCGGAGGCCTCCTGGCGGGCGCGGGCGCCGCCGACGATGACGCCGGGGTCGCACATATCGCGCGAGGGGATGAAGCCGTTCACGAAACCGCCGAAGATGACCACCTCGAAAGTATGGCCGAAGAGGTCTTCGGGGGCGGCGATGGCGACGGCCGGAGTTGGATGGGTGGCGGGTTCTGGCGAAACGCTTGGGGCTTCTTCCCCAAGCAGTCGCTGCGCCTCGCGGTAGGGAGCAAGCAGGCTTTGGGCGAAGGGGCTTTCTGCGGGGAGGCCCGGCAGGGCGTCGTCATCCAGAGCTGCGAGGGCCTCGGCGAGATTGAGGCCCTGGGGCTGCGCGACGCATCGCAGCTCGGAGACGACGGCGCTGCGGCCGAGGGCGTCGTCGAAGCTGAGCCATTGACGCCACGCGATGGCGTTGCCGTGGTCGACGGCAAGCAGCCTCAAAACGCGCTCGCGGTCCTCCTTGCTGGTGGAAGCGAGATTGCCCTTGGGGGCCTTGAGGGCGGGATGGCCCAGCGGCGCTGCCGGAATACCCACCGAGGCGAGGGCCCGCTGCAGGTTGGTGCGCCAGGTGCGGTTGGTGCCCACGACGGCGATGGTGTGCGGATCGGTGCCGCAAGCCAGCTCGTCGGCAATTGTCTGCGCGATGAGGCGCATCTCATCGGAAAGGTCGGGAGCCGCTTTCCACGAGCGCTCTACCGTGGGGAAGGGAGCTTCAAGTGTCACGCGCTGCAGCGGCGAGTGGGTCTCTTCGAATTCCGCAAAGCCAGTGGTGCAAGGGTAGGGCTCGAAGGCGGGGAGGATGTCGTATTCGTTGCCGGCCACGGCGATCTTGTCGGCGGCAAGCAGGTTTACCAAGCGTTGGGAGGCGCGGCTCATGAGCAGGTAATCGTCGGCCAGCACGACGGGCGAGCCGAAGCGCTGGCGCAGCGTCGGTTCAGCTTCCAAAGCGCGCACGGCCAGATTTACCACCTCGCCCGGCAGGATGGCGTCTTCGAAAGCGAGAATGTCGCGAGCCAGGTCGAGAATCGCCCGTTCTTCGGTGGTCTGAATCCAGTTAGGGTCGCTGTCGTTCAGGTTCGCAAGACCGCATTGCAGAAAGGCCCACAGCTCCCGTAGGCGTCGGCGTTTCAGGCCGCAGGTTTTCAGATCCTCGTAGAAAACGGTCTCCTCGGCGCGACTGAGTACACGCCCTCCGCGACCGGTGGCCCGCTGAGCGCGAGGATCGGCCAGAATGCGGCAGGCGTAGTCGAAAGGTGTGGTTACCAGGCCCGTGCACGGGCCGTGCTGACAAACGGCGGGTTCGGCAAGCTCGGCAAGCTTTGCGGGCGCGTCTGCTAGTCCGCGCTGCGAAAGGCGCGCGACGGCGTCATCCACGATAACGGGCGACGCACAGAAGAACAGGAACGGCGGCTGAGCGTCGGAGCCTGGAGGGATCGCTTCGGCCCAAGCAGCGGTGCGTTCGACGAGCGCTCCGGTCTTGCCCGAGCGAGGATCGCCCACGATGCAGAGCGCTTCAGTTGCTGTTGGCGAAGGGGTCATAGGTGGCCTTCCAAACGCGCTGGATGAGATGGTAGAAAGGGAAGCCCAGCAGTTCGAGGACATTGGGGAATCGAGACTGCCGGGCTCCCCCTGAACGGCCTTTCGCGGGGCGCAGGAAGGGGAGGCGCCTGATGCGGGGGGCCGAAGCGAGGGGAGGGAGAGGGAAAGCTTCGGGAAAATGAGGAGTGCCGCATCGAAGGAGGAGGGGAAAGGCCGGTCAGGGAGAGGCTGGGCTGCGGTGCGATGGCCGTGCGGGTTGAAAGGCTTGCCTGCACGGCCATCGCGCCCAGCTTCTTCCCAAGGAGAGGAGGCGGCCGTTACGAGAGAGCCTCGGACGGCTCGTCAAGGTCGAGGTCAGACCCGATGGCCGGTGCGCCGCTCGCCCCAGCCGGCGTTGACTCGAGCGCCGGGGCGCCGGCTTTCTTGGGGGCGATGAGCGGGAAGCTGATGGCGTGCCCCGGGCACACGTCGGCGCAGGCGCGGCAGCGGGTGCACTCGTTGAAGGTGGTGCCCAGCTCCGGGTGACGCGGGTTGATGGCCACCTCGCACACCTCTGCGCAGCGTCCGCAGGTGGCGCCATGGGCGGTTTCAAGGCACTGCTCGTCGTCGATGACCGGCTGGAATGTGCGGTTGGCACGGCCGATGAGGCTCATGAACGACGAGATGGGGCACAGGTGCGAGCACCATTTGCGGAAGAAGATCACCTCGGCCGCTATTAGCGCCGGGATGATGAGCACCGACCAGGTAACATCGCCGCCGCCGAACAGCGCAATGAGCAAAAACACCATGGCGAACGACAGGCCCACGGGGCACACCAGGCAGAACACCGGGAATCCGAAGATGGCCGCGGAAAGCAGGGTGCCGCCCAGGATGATATGACGCGAATCGGCCGGCTTGCGATCGGCGCAGGAGGAGCATCCGCCCGCGCAGGAGGTCTTCAGGGCGCGCTTCTCGGCGGCGGAGAGGGGAGCGGCCTTTCCATCCCCCTTCTTGAAGATGCCGCGCAGCTTGCTCCACACGGGCACGGGGCACAGCCACCCGCAGAAGGCGCGCCCCAAAAGCAGGATGGCGGCCACAGCCAGCGCGATGGAGACGACCGCTCGCGGCACGAGCATCTTGCTGGCGAGCATGGTGCCCAAGGCTCCGATCGGGCAGATAAGCGAAATAGATTCCCAGCCGAAGGCTGACAGGGTGCCCGCGCTGACGTGGGCGGCGTAGGCCACGCCGGCGGCGCCCAGCAGGGCCAGAGGGATGATGATGCGAAGTTTCTGACTCATGACGACTCCTTAGGCCTCGCTCTCGGGAACGACGATGATGGCGCGCGAGGTGGCGCCGGTGGTGTAGGAGCCCTCTTTCTGGGACACGCACACGCTTTGGCAGGCACCGCAACCATTGCAGTTGTCGGGCACGATGACGGGGCGGCCGTTCTCGTCCAGCTCGATGGCCTCGTAAGGGCACGCGTCGTAGCAGAAGCGGCAGCCGTTGTTCTTGTCCCAGGCCAGGCACCATTCACGAATGAGCACGGCCCTGTCTCTTATACACATCTC
>CABSMC010000037.1 GCA_902478715.1 uncultured Adlercreutzia sp. | reverse complement strand
AGGTTGCCGAAAAGCACGCCTAACTGCACGGAGCCATTGAGCAGGCCCACGCCCAAGGCCACAGGCGCCTTTCCTTGCTTGGCAAGCGTAATCGCAAACAGATACACAAGCACCTGAATGACCGAATCAAGGGTATCACCGATAGCGTTGGAGACAAATCCGGCCCACAAGCCGGAAGCCCCATGCAACACAAGCGTTACGATCACGCACGGAACCGCCCAGCGGAACAATCCCGCGAAGCTCACCCTTCTAGAGAAGAACACGATAGCAACGCCCAAAGCGACGCTAGCAAGGCTGGATAAGAGCATGGAGACATCGAGATCGATGAGCGCATGCATGTCGTCGCGAACATCGGCCAAAGCGGCCTGCCATCCGATGGCGAGGTACAGCACCACGAGAACGACCGCGACGCGGACAAGATAGGA
The DNA here is from genome assembly GCA_902478715.1 of uncultured Adlercreutzia sp. Taxonomy (GTDB): domain Bacteria; phylum Actinomycetota; class Coriobacteriia; order Coriobacteriales; family Eggerthellaceae; genus Adlercreutzia. Next base: position 23,120 of record CABSMC010000037.1, on the reverse strand, counting down.
ACCCCACGATTTCGCTACCCCGAAGCATCGGGGTAAGGACGCGTCGGCGCCCGACGAAACTGTAGCGGTGTTCGGCGCTTCCCTATCCTGAAGGCTCAGCGACGCCCTCCCAACACCCGACGCTTCCCCTTCGGCACCGCAACGCTTATTTCCCTCGCGCATACAAAGTAGAAGCAGGACGCCGGACAGCAACGGCAGCGATGCCGTCGCCGACACGCCCACAACCCCTTCCAACAGAGGGTACACCACAACGCACGGCACCATAACCAACGATGAGAGGGGCACTACCACCTCCAGCTCCTCCACATCCAGCACCATGAGCGCATGGGCCCACAGCAAACTGAGCAAGGCGTAGCCCACGCCCGTCATGGCCCCTCCCAGCCATGCAAGTCCCAGTGCAAATGCGCCTAGAGCCGAAATAATCGTGCCCGTCGCCAAAAGCAACGCTGCCGCCACGGCAAGCCCTCGCAAGCAGCGGCAGCCGACCGGTTTTCGGCTTAGCAGCAAACCGCCGACGAAAAACCCGGGCACGACAGCCACCGCCGAAAGAAGCCATGATTCATCGGAATTTATGGACTGGCCATTTCGGTAAGGAAACACTGCCGACGTTGCATAGGTGCAATACAGCCACGCCCAGACAAACCCAATACCCATGTAGCGCAATTTGAGCGCCGCCTCAACACGGCGCATCGAGTCGAATACGCTGTCTTTGGTCATCGCCTTTCCCATCGATTCCCTCCCCGAGCCTCTCACGCCATCGCACCCGCACTCCATAGGAGCTCCCCCTCAAGAGAAAAGTATAGCAACTCGACCTCGTCGGGTTCCGAAAACCCCTGGTAACGGCATCACCTCAGAGAGGTGATTTCTCGAATCGCCGCGCATGAGCGATGGCTTCAGCGTCCCAATTTCCCCATGATGACATGCCGTGCCGCCAAACCACGTCGTTTTGCCGGCACAAAGGAAATCCGAGACACAGGAGGGACGTATGAGTAAGGAATCAATGAAAATGAACCGTCGCGACTTCCTCGGCCTGGGCGCCGTGGCCGCCGTGGGAGCCATGGGCTTGGCAGGATGCGCGCCCCAGACTTCGGCCGAGAAAGACCTCAGTGCGACCGGTGAAGCAGCTGCGACGCCCGAAGCTGCAGCGAGCGCAGAGGACTGGCTTGGCGCAGAGCCCGAAATCGCTGAGAGCGACATCGTCGAAACCCTCGACACCGACTTCCTCATCATTGGTGCCGGCACAGCCGGCCTTGCCGCCGCTGGCGCTGCGGCCGATCTGGGCCTCGACTTCATTGCCTGCGATAAGAGCAACCAGGTTCCCGAGACCCGCGAATACCTCGGCGGCGTAGACACCGCTTATGCCAAGGCCAACAACGTGACCATCGACCGCCCGAAGCTCTTAAACGAGCTGACGCGCTACGCCTCCGGCAAATGCAACCAGAAGCTCATCAAGCGCTGGATCGACGATTCGGCCGAATACGTTGATTGGGTAACCGAGGTGATGAAAGACGCCGGCAAAGAGGTCATGCTGGACATGCCACCCGAGCACGCCACGGGCGGCACCGACTACTATGTGCCCTACGTGCAGCACCTGTGGGAGCCCTCTTACGTCCCGCCCACGCGCAACGACGTCATCGCCGAGCGCTTGTCCAGCCAAGGTCACGACATTCTGTTCGAGCATAAGATGGTGAAGCTTGTTCACGCCGATGGCAAGGTGACGGGCGCCATCTTCGAAACCAAAGACGGCATGAAGCAGATCAATGCTAAAAATACCCTGCTCGCCACGGGCGGCTACGCAGCCAACCCCGTGATGATGACCGCCCTGCAACCCTCCGCTGTAGCCTGCTGCACCGCCTCCAGCTTCAACCCCACTTGCACCGGCGACGGCATCAAGGCGGGACTGTGGGCCGGAGCCTCTAAAGACAAGGATGCCGCTCCCATGGTCTTCGATCGCGGAGCCGTAGCCCCTGGCGTGGACGCCGGCTACGAGGGCGAGGGCGAGGGCGCCATGTTCCGCGGCAGCATCTTCCAAGAGAACATCGGCAGCCAGCCCTTCATGAAGGTGAACCGCCACGGTCAGCGCTTTGCCAACGAGTCCACCCCCTACGACTTCATCTGCTTCGCTGCCACCTATCAGCCCGGCGGCGTATGGTGCCAGGTCTACGACAGCAACATGATGGATGACATGCTGCGCTTCGAAACCGTTGGCTGCTCGCGCGTGGTGCCTTACATCGAGATGGGCATGACCTACGACGAGTACACCGCCGCTTCCCAAGAGTCCGGCATCCTCATGAAAGCCGACACCATTGAGGAGCTAGCCGATCTGCTCGGCTTCACCGGCCAAGACAAGGACAACTTCCTCGCCGAAGTGGAGCGCTACAACGGTTTTTACGATGCACAGGTGGACGAGGACTTCGGCAAAGAGGCCTATCGCCTATCCGCTATTCGCCAAGCACCCTTCTACGGTTGCTGGTTCGGTGGCTCGCTGCTCACCACGATCGACGGCCTGCGCATTAACGAGAACTGCCAGGTGCTCGATCCGGAGCTGAACGTCATCGAGGGCCTATATGCCGCCGGTGACGTATCCGGCAGCTTCTTCTCGGGTAACTATCCCGAGTATGTCGTGGGCGTGGCCTGCGGCCGCAGTTCCGTTGAGGGCCGTCACGTGGCGAAGCTGCTCGCCGGCGCCGCTCAATAGCAGCCTGCGAGCACGGGGAGGCCACTCGTCCATTTCGCCTCCCCGTGAGCCCACTTCACCAACCGCCAACCATCGCCCCGCCGCGCGAACGACCCTCCCCGCCGCGCGGCGGCGGACTTTCTGCACGTTCTTGGCTTGATAGGCCGGCTAGAGCCGTCCAGACCACTCTCCCCGCCCCTTTCCCGTTCCCTGAAATCGTCAGCAAACCGGCACAGAATCGCCCCTCGCGCTGCAAGCACCCGCGTGCTATAGTGGGCGCGTGGCTTCAAACACTGCTGAAACGACAAAGGGGCCCCTTATGATCACAACTGAAGTGGCATTCTCCCGTTCCACCTGGCGCAAATCCAAGGAATTCAGCACTGCCCTGCACGACCTCGCCCAGCGCATGCCCATGGAGCTCGTGCGCCTTTACGTGACCGAGGGCGTGCGCACGCCGCGGGTGCGCATCGACTACTACGACCGCATCGACGAGCTGCGCGAACTGCGTCGCGAAGCCCTGCTGGCCGAGATGCGCCACGTGGAGGCCCAGGCCGAAAGCTGGCTTGAAGAGCATCCCGACGAAGCGGCCCGCATCGCTGCCGAATACCACCGCACCCAGGCCACGCCGGAGATGCTTCTGGGCACCGCCGTCGTCAACGGGGAAAGCCCCGCGTTCGGCTTCCCGCCCGACACCTACCTGATCGCCCCCAGCCTGCGCGTTTACGAGCTGTTCATGTGGTACGACGAGAACGAGCGCTGGACACGGAATTAGCAGCTGCCGCACTTGCGCGCCGGGCCGCCATCGCCTCCGTCTTTGCCTCTATCCCGCTCCGAGTCCCTCGCTTTGTAACCGCCCCGAAACCAACGAGGCATCCCCATCGCGGTAAGATTATGCGAGTCTACCCGAGAGAAAGGACGCCCATGGGCATCGTAGAAGGCAAGGTGGCCATCGTCACCGGCGGCACACGCGGCATCGGATTCACCATCGTGCGCGAGTTTTTGAAGAACGGCGCGAAGGTGGCGCTGGCCGGATCGCGCCAGGAGACCGTGGATGCGGCGCTCGCCAAGCTCGCCGAGGAGGGCTTCACTGACAACGTCATGGGCATCGCGCCCACACTGACCGATCCCGACTCCGTAGCGGCGGCCTTCGCCTCGGTGGTCGATCGCTTCGGACGCCTTGATGTGCTATGCAACAACGCAGGCGTCAGCTCCCGCACGCCGCTGGTGGACTACACCTTGGAGGAGTTCAACAAGGTCATGTCCATCAACGTGACCGCCGTGTTCGTGTGCACCCAGGCGGCGGCGCGCATCATGATCGAGCAGGGCGAGGGCGGCTCCATCGTGAATACGAGCTCCATGGTGGGCAAGTACGGCCAGCCCTCGGGCTTCGCCTATCCCACGAGCAAGTTCGCCGTGAACGGGCTCACGCTGTCGCTCGCCCGCGAGCTGGCCAAGCACAAGATCCGCGTGAACGCCGTGGCCCCGGGCGTCACTCACACCGATATGGTGGACGCGCTGCCCGACTCGGTCATCAAGCCGCTCATCGAGTCCATCCCGCTCGGCCGCATGGGCGAGCCCGAGGACATCGCGTGCGCCTGCCTGTACCTGGCCAGCGACATGTCCAGCTACGTCTCGGGCGCCGTGCTTCCCGTGGACGGCCTGTCGCGTCCGTAAGCACTTCGCAGAGCCATACAGAACGGCCGCCGTCCTTCAAAGGGCGGCGGCCGTTTTCATGCATCTGCAGTTCCAAGCATCCGCACAAGCAATACAGCGCGTTTTACGCCTCGTGCCTCTTCTCGTAGAAGGCGGCCAGCTCCGGGGCCATCTTCTCCAAGGTAGGCAGATCCTCATAGGCCATATGCCCGTTCTCGTGCACCTTGTACTCGATGCGGCTCGTGATGGACTCGGGCAAAAACATCTTCGAGATGGAGTGCTTCACGTTCCAGAACGGCGTGGCCGCGTCGTGGATGCCGCCGAAGAACAGCACGCGGCAGAACGGGTTGCGGCGCAGGGCCGTGCCCATATCGTAGGCGGTGTTCGGGCACACGGGGCTGCCCATGGTGCCGGGGGCCTGGTGCGTCCAGTTCCACTCCTCGTTCACCTTCATGGAAAGCAGCAGGTTGATCGGCGAGCCCTTAAAGCCCGTCTCCTGGACGAGCTTCATCCAGGCGGACTGGTCCGGCGTCATGATGGCATCGCCGGAGGGATCCTCGCCAGCGAAGAACTCGTTGTCGCCTTGCACATCCATGTAGGCCGGCTCGGTGAAGCGCGTATCGTAGCGGCCGGTGAACAGGCCCTCGTCGGCCATGATGGTCTTGCGGAAGGTGTCCAGCTCGATGCGCAGGTGCTTGCCCTCGATGAACTCGGCCGGAAGCCCGATGAGCTCGCTCATCTCGACGGCCAGCTCGTGCTCCTCTTCCGGAGTGATGGAGTCGCTCGCGATGAGGGCGCGACCGTACTTCTCATCGACGAACTTCCAGGCGCGGTCGAACCACTCGAACTGGTCGACGCCAGCGCCGGCCTTGCCGAAGTAGTTGGCCGTGGCGGCGTAGACCGGCAGCATGCCCATGTAGTACAGGTCGTTGCCCGAAAGCGTCGGCGCGTAATCGAGAATGGTGGACTGCTCGATGACGCCGGTCAGCGCGATGCCGCGCTCGCCGAGCACGCGCATGAGCACCGAGTTGCGCATGGTGCCGTAGGACTCGCCGTACAGGTACAGAGGCGTGTTCCAGCGCTCGTGAGTGGTGAGCCACTGGGCGATGCCGCGCATGAAGGCGTCCGCATCGCCGTCGACGCCCCAGACCTTCTTCGGGTCGTAGCCCTCGGCCACCTTCGAGTAGCCGGTGCCCATGGCATCCAGGTACACGAGGTCGGTCGTGGGCAGAAGCGAGTAGGGATTGTCCTCGGGCTTGGTGGGGCAGGGCAGCTGCTTGATGGTATTGATGGGCACGCGGCGCGGACCCAAGCCGCCGATGTTGACCATGGCCGACGAGCCGCCCGGGCCGCCGTTCCAGCAGAAGGTGACGGGGCGATCGGACTTGTCGGCCGCATCGCTTACGTAGGAGAGAGCGAACATGTGCCCGATGAGCGTGCCGTCGTCGGTGTGCAACGGCAGCATCTCGGCAGTGGCGGTGTATTTGATGGTCTGCTTGCCGTCAGTCCAGGTCATATCCTTGCTGGCCGGTTCAGGAACGGGCTGCTCCGGTTTGGCGCTCTTCCCGTCGTTCATGGTGACGGTGAAGGAGGGGCTTGTCTCTGCCATAATGGCTCCTTACTCGCGTTGAGGCGCCCGGCCACAAGGTCGCGCGCACGACTAACAACGCTGAGCCTACACGCATCGCCGATGCAGAAAGGCCACGGTCGCCCCCCTGTCACGAAACGCGGGGGCAGCCGTGGCCGAATCGTGAACTGACGTGGCGGTCAGCTCTTTAGGCGGCGTAGTCGGCGGCGTTCTTGCCGGCGATGCGGCCGAAGGTGTAAATGTCGGTCATAGAGCAAGAGCCCAGACGGTTCGTGCCCATCTTGTGGCCGGCCACCTCGCCGGCGGCATACAGGCCGGCGATAGGCGTGCCCTCTACGGTGAGCACCTCTGCCTCGGGCGTGATGTGCAAACCGCCCATGGTGTAGTGCACGGCGGGCTTGCAGGCCATAAGGTAGTAAGGGCCGTCTCCGATGACGTTCATCTCGGCGCTGTAGCCGAAATCCGGATCCTTCCCGTCGGCGCAGTACTGGTTCCACTTCTCGACGGTCTTCTGCAGCTCGGCGGCATCGACGCCTTGGGCCTTCGCCACGTCCTCCAGCGTATCGCCTTTCACGATAACGCCGCGAGCCTCGCTGTTCTCGTACTCGTCGGCATGCTGCTTGAGCAGCCCCGTCTCATCGGCAGCCGCCTGATCGAACAGGAGGAAGGCCACGCCGTCGGTCTGGTTCTTGATGCCGTTGGAAATGACGTCGCGGCGGTCGAGCTCTTGCACGAAGCGGTCGCCCTCCCTGTTCACGAGGATGCCATGGTTCTCCAGGCGCACGTCGCCGACGTACAGCAGCGCGCCCGTCGCGGCACCCGCGCCGTCGGTGACCAGCTCGACGGCCTTGGTGTTGTCGATGAGCACGATGTTGTCCATGCCGTTGACGCGGTCGGTTAGCTTGGTGGTCATCTCGGAGCCGGAATGGGTGATGGGGATGATGGAGCGCTTGATGTTGTGGCCGCCGAACTGCATGAGGTCGTGCTTCCAGGAGACGCCGCCCTCGTAGGTGAGCCAGTTGGCCGAGTCGAGCGCGCCGTTGGCGATGATGGCCACCAGCTCCGGATCGCCCTTGTTGTCGCCGCCGACGAGCATGTCGGACACGAGGTTCTCAGGGCTGTCTTCTATGCCCTGCGTCACCTGGATCCAGTTGCCGGGCACCGCCATTTCGCCTCCCGAGAGGGCCGTATCCCCGCCGAAGACGCCCATCTTGTCCATGAGCACGACGCTCTTGCCCTCATTGGCCGCCGTAATGGCCGCCGCGAAGCCGGCACCGCCCGCGCCTATGACCACGACGTCCGCCTCTTCCGGGAGCTCAACGTCGCTCACCCAAGCGGCTGGCTCGCGATTCTTCCAATCGTCCGCGCTCTCCCCCATCGCATCTAAGGCGCTGCCCACGGCGGTGAGGAAGACCATCGAGGTAAGCGTGGCGCCACTGATGGTGTCTACCGCAAGCGTCTGATTGTCGATGATCGCTTGGGTCATCTTCTCCATGGCCACATCGCCCATACCCGGCGTCTCACGGGAATCGAGCACGGTGATGCGATCGATGGCGCCATCTTTGGCCGACACCTCTACCGTGAACTCGCCATGCTTGCCCATACCGGTGCCGATAGCCGTTACCTCGCCGAGGCTCTGCTATGCTATGAACAAGAGAAAATGAGAGAAGGGAACTTCCATGAAAGTCGTTATCGTAGGAGGCGTGGCCGGCGGCGCCACGGCGGCGGCCCGGCTTCGGCGCCTCGATGAGGCGGCCGAGATCGTCGTATTCGAGCGTTCCGGCTACATCTCGTACGCCAACTGCGGCCTGCCCTACTACATCGGCGGCACCATCGCCGACAAGAGCGCCCTCACCCTGCAGACCCCCGAAAGCTTCCGCGCACGCTTCAACGTGGACATGCGCGTACGCCACGAAGTGGAGGCCATCGACGCGGCGCGCCATGTGGTGACCGTGCGCAATCTGGAAACCGGCGAGGTGTTCGAGGAGCCCTACGACAAGCTCATCCTCTCGCCGGGCGCCCGCCCCACGCGCCCGGCCCTTCCCGGCGTGGGGCTCGACCGCCTGTTCACGCTGCGCACCGTGGAGGACACCTTCGCGATGAAGGAGTTTATCGACGCAGAGAGCCCGCGCTCGGCCGTGGTGTGCGGCGGCGGTTTCATTGGCCTGGAAGTGGCCGAGAATCTGCGCGAGCTGGGACTGGACGTGACCATCGTGCAGCGGCCGCGCCACCTCATGAACCCCTTCGACGCCGATGCGGCCGCCCTCATCCACCAGGAGATGCGCGCCCACGGGGTGCACCTGGCGCTGGGGCGCTCCGTGGAGGGCTTCGAGGAGCGCGATGGCGGCATCGACGTGCTCCTGGCCGGCGAAGAGCCGCTGCGTGCCGACATGGTGGTGCTCGCCATCGGCGTCACGCCCGACACGACCCTCGCCGAGACGGCCGGACTTGAAACCGGCATCAAGGGCAGCATCGTCGTGAACGATCGCATGGAAACCGGCGTCGAGGGCATCTACGCCGTGGGCGACGCCGTGCAGATAAGCCACCTCGTCACCGGCGACGACGCGCTCATCTCGCTCGCCGGGCCGGCCAACAAGCAGGGGCGCGTGGCAGCCGACGTCATTTGCGGGCTGAACAGCCGCTTCGCCGGCGCCCAGGGCACCTCGGTCATCAAGGTGTTCGATCTCACGGCCGCTGCCACCGGGCTTTCCGAGGCCGCTTGCGAGCGCGCCGGCATCGCGCACGACGCCGTGGTGCTCTCCCCCATGAGCCATGCCGGCTACTACCCCGGCGGCAAGGTCATGACGCTGAAGGTGGTGTTCGAGCGCGAGACCTATCGCCTGCTCGGCGCCCAGGCCATCGGCTACGAGGGCGTCGACAAGCGCATCGACGTTCTGGCCACGGCCCTGTTCGCGGGACTCTCCGCGATTCAGCTGAAGGATCTCGACCTCGCCTACGCGCCGCCCTACTCTTCCGCGAAGGACCCGGTGAACATGGCCGGCTTCATGGTGGAGAACCTCGCCTTGGGGCTTGTGTCCCAGTACCGCTGGGACGAGGTGGCCGACCTGCCGCGCGACGGGTCGGTGCAGCTCATCGACATCCGCACGGCCGCCGAGTTCGAGCGCGGCGCGCTGCCCGGCTTCCGCAACATTCCCTTGGACGAGCTGCGCGAACGCTTAGGCGCGCTGGATCCCGCGCTGCCCGTGCGCCTCGTCTGCCAAAGCGGCCTGCGCAGCTACGTGGCCGCCCGCATGTTGGCGGGCCACGGGTTCGCCGACGTGAGCCATTTGGCCGGAGGTCTGCGCTTCCACGACATCGTCACAGGCGACGCGCGCCTCATCGAGCGTGCCACCCCCTGCGGGGCCGACGCACGCTAGAGGCGTCCGCGCGTACCGCTTTCTGCCAAAGCGAGAACCCGCTTAGGGGATGTGCGGCGGCGCGCATCCCCGCTCTACCCCAGCGCCACATCGAGCACCATCATGAGCACGAAGCCGAAGGCGACACCGATGGTGCCGATGTTGGTGTGGCGACCTTGCTGCGTTTGGGGAATGAGCTCCTCGGTGACCACGTACATCATGGCGCCGGCGGCGAAGGCCAGAACCACGGGCAGAAGCGGGGTCACGAGCCCCGTAATGGCCACCATGATCGCCGCGCCCAACGGCTCCACGGCGCCGCATAGCGTGCCTGCCAGAAACGCGCGCGGCCGCGAGAGGCCGTTGGTGGCCAGGGGCAGCGACACAATGGCGCCTTCCGGCACGTTCTGAATGGCAATGCCGACGGAAAGCGCCGTCACCGAGGCCAGGGTGATGGTGGGGTCTCCCGCCAGAAAGCCCGCGAGCACCACGCCCACGGCCATGCCCTCGGGCAGGTTGTGGATGGCCAGCGCCGCCAGTATCATCGTGGGCTTCTTCAACGTAGAAGCCGGGCCCTCCGGTTCATCGGAGCCTACGTGCAGATGGGGCGTGAAGTGGTCGATGGCCAGAAGCAGGAACATGCCGCCGAGAAAGCCCGCGCCCACGGGCAGCCACGAGGGCACCGCACCGCCCTCGGCCGCCTCGAGCGCCGGCACGATGAGGCTCCACACGCTGGCGGCGATCATGACGCCGGCCGCGAAACCCAAGAGCGCCTTGGTGAAGCGCTCGGACATGCCATGTCGCGCGAAGAGCACGAGCGCCGCGCCCAGCGTGTTTCCCAGAAATGGCACAACAAGCGCCACGAGCACACCTGCGACCACGGGATTTTCCATCGTTGCATCCTTTCCAACCCTTTTGACAGCCCTCTCGGCGCTGCCGCGGAACAAGCATAGCGCACCACCGCCGAGGCGGCGGCATCAACCTTCATGCGTTGTTGCCCCGTAGAGAACCAGGCGTGCGACCTGCTACACTGGCATCGGCGCCCAAGGGGGACATCCCATGACATGATGTCAGCGCAATTCGGGGCCAGCCGATGATACTAGCTAACGCGAGGGCGGAAGGAGAGAGGGTGCGCCAGACCTACTACGTCATAGACAGTCGCCTGTGCTGTCGATGCGGGGCCTGCCAGAAGGTGTGCCCCCACGGCGCGCTCACGACGGCTACCGCCGCGCCCGTCATCGACCAGGCGCTCTGCCGCCACTGCGGCATGTGCTTCCGCGCCTGCCGCCTCGGCGCCGTCACGCGCCCCTACGAGCTGTACCAACTGAAGAGGGGACGCCGCCTTCCCTAATACGAAAGGGCGTGGGGGACGAACAGGCGCTGGTAGGTGGCGGTGGCGTAGCGGTCGGTCATGCCGGCGATGTAGTCGGTGACAGCGCGCAGATCGTCGCCCTCGGAGATGGCGCGGTAATCCTTAGGCACCTCGTCGATATGCGCGGCGTAGTAGTCGAACAGATCCGCCAGCAAGTGCTTCGCCTTCTCCACCTCGGCCATGACCGAGGGCGCCGTGTACACGTTTTCGAACAGAAACGCGCGCAGCTCCATCATGGCGTCCCACACCTCGGGGCTCATGGCGATGTCCCCTGTCTCCGCCGAGGTGCGCACCATGTCGGTGACCAGCGTCTCAATGCGAGCCGAGTGGTTGGCGCCGAGCACCCGGTGGGTCGTATCCGGCAGATCGGCCTCGCGCAGGATCCCCGCGCGAATGGCGTCGTCAATGTCGTGGTTCACGTACGCAATGCGGTCGGCGGTGCCCACGATGCGGCCCTCGCAGGTTTCGGCCTGCAAGTCGCCCGTATGGTTCAGGATGCCGTCGCGCACCTCGGCCGTCAGATTCAGGCCCGCGCCGCCGTTCTCGATGCGCTCCACCACGCGCACCGACTGCTCGTTGTGGCGGTAGAGCGCAGCGGCCTCGGGCGTGCCGGGGGCGATCCCCTTGTGCCGTGCAAGGCACGCGGCCAGCGCCGCCTCGCCCGTGTGGCCGAAGGGCGTGTGCCCCAAATCGTGGCCGAGCGAGATGGCTTCGGTCAGATCCTCGTTCAGCCCGAGCGCCCGCGTGATGGTGCGAGCGATCTGCGCCACCTCCAGCGTATGGGTGAGTCGCGTGCGGAAGTGGTCGCCCTCGGAAGCAAGGAACACTTGAGTCTTGTGGGAAAGCCGCCGAAACGATTTCGAGTGCAGAATCTTGTCGCGGTCGCGCTGGTAGTCGGTGCGCAACGCGTCCGGCGCGCTGGAGGAGCGGCGACCCTCGGTGCCGTCGGCAAAGGCGGCCTCCTCAGACAACACCTCGTGTTCCCGCTGCTGCTGGTCTTCCCGATACACGACGCGCATACATCCTCCCTTCCACGGATGTTCCCAGTGTAGCAAATTCCAGGAAGGCCGTTAGGCAACAGGCGAGCAACGTTGAGTCAAAAGCTGAACGATAGAAGGCGATCGTAGTGGCGCGCGAGCACGCAAGGGAGTACCCTTGGGCTATCGACCGTCCGAAGGGGTCGAAGGAGCCGAAGAGGAGAAGTAGCCATGGCACCTCTCAGGATATATAAACTGACCGAGAAGGACGAGATAGGCTACTTCGCGCCGCGCACCTGGGATTTCTGGCGTTCCCTCATCGTCTGCTTCTGCCTGTGCTGCATTTTGGGGCATTGGCTCGAGATGCCCTACTGCTGGCTCATGGACAACCTTTTCGGCATTGTGGCCGACGACTACGCCGTATGGACCGACCCGTGGTACCACCCCTACTGGGTCTACGGGTTCGGTGCCGTATTCATGACGCTGCTCATCGAACCCCTGAAAGAGCGGCTGATCCTGCACCGCAAAACCCTGTGGGGCGCGTTTCTGGAATCGCTCGTCATTGCTATTCTCGCGGCCATGGTGCTGGAGCTGGTCATGGGCTGGCTCATCAACCAGCCCGACCCCACGACCGGCGAATACCCCTTCTGGGACAACTCCCAACTGCCGGGCAACGTGTTCGGCCAGGCGTGGCTCGTGAACGACTTCTTCATCGGACTGGTGGCCATGATATATGTATGGGCCATCTTCCCGCTCGTCTGCGAGGGGTTCTCGCGGCTCTCCCCTAAAGCGGCCAACGTCGCCTTCGTCCTCATCATCGTCGGCTTCGCCGCCTGCGTGACCGCGTCCTACCTGGAGCTGAAGCTCTGGGAGAAGTACTAGGCAGCAATGCGGCTCGCACGCCCTCTCGCATTCCGAAGCGCCAATTTTGCGCGCCCGCGCTGCACAGGCACGCCCAAGCAGATACAATAGGGCGATGCAACTGACGCGGGGCACGGACGCAAGGAGGCGTTTATGGAAGCAAGCGGGTGGGCGTACACGGAGGCACTTTCCGAGCTGTACCCGACACGAGCCGACGTGGCGGCGGAAATCGCGGAGCTGGAGGGGCGCCTTACGCTACCGCGCTCAACCGAGTTGTTCGCCTCGGACATCCACGGCGAGTACAACGCCTTCTCCCATGTGCTGCGCGGTGGCTCAGGCGCGGTGCGCGCGCTCATCGAGGACGTTTTCGGCAGCACGCTGAACGACGACGAGAAAGCCTCGCTGCTCGCACTTGCCTGCTACCCGGCCGAGCACTGCGCTTACGCTTTGGAACACGTCGAAGACGCCGACGCATGGCTTGCCGAAGCCGCCGCGCGCCTGGCCAAAATCGCTCGTCGGGCCGCCGGCGACCGCACCATCGACGAGGTGCGCGCGCTTCTGCCTGACGACCTCGCCATCGCCGAGGAGCTCGTCGCCGGGCGCAGCACGCCGGCCCGACAGCCCTATCGCGAGGCGATCATCGAAAGCCTCGTCGCCTCCGGCGAGGGCGCGGCCCTCATCAGCGCCCTAGGCGCGCTCATCCAGCACCTCGTGGTCGACCAGCTGCACCTCATCGGCGACGTGTACGACCGCGGGCCGGCGCCCCAGCTCATCATGGACGAGCTCCTCTCCTACCCCAACGTCGATGTGCAGTGGGGCAACCACGACATCCTGTGGATGGGCGCCGCCGCCGGCAGCCCCGGCAGCGTGGCCAACGTCGTGCGCATCTGCGCCCGCTACGGCAACCTGTCCATTCTGGAGGACGCCTACGGTATCAACCTGCGTCCCTTGGCCACCTTCGCCGCCGATGCTTACGCGAACGACCCCTGCACCGCCTTCGCCCTGAAGGGCAACCCCGGGCTTTCCGAGGCCGAGACACGCCTCACCGAGAAAATCCAGAAGGCCATGGCCGTCATCCAGTTCAAGGTAGAGGCAGCGCTCATTGCCGAGAACCCCTCATTCGGCCTGGACGACCGCAACCTTCTGCATCTGATCGACCGCGAGCGCGGCACCGTCGTGGTAGACGGCATCGAATACGAGCTTCTGGACACGACCTTCCCCACGGTCGATTGGGACGACCCCTACCGCCTCACCGAGGACGAGGCCGCCATCATCGAGCAGCTGTGCGCCGCGTTCACCGGCAGCGAGCGCCTGCAGCGCCACATGCGCTTTTTCCTGGATCGGGGCAGCCTGTACAAGATCGAGAACGGCAATCTCATGCTGCACGCCTGCGTGCCCCTGGCCGACGACGGATCGCTTCTGGAAGTGACCCTGTTCGGCAAGACCTACCGGGGTCGCGCCCTCTACGACATGGTGGACGCCTCGGTGCGCGCGGCGTTCTCGGCCACCGACGAGGCCGAGCGCAAGCGCGGGCTCGACATGCTGTGGTACCTGTGGCTCGGCCCTGGCTCGCCCCTGTTCGCCAAGAGCAAGATGGCGACCTTCGAGCTGTACCTCATCGCCGACAAAGCGGCCCGCAAAGAGGTGAAGAACCCGTTCTACTCGCTGCTCGATGACGAGGCGGTCGTCGACGGCATCTTCCGCGACTTCGGCATGGATCCGGCCACCTCGCGCATCATCTGCGGGCACGTGCCGGTGAAGGTGAAGGACGGCGAGGACCCCGTGAAGGCGGGCGGACGGGTGCTCTGCATCGATGGCGGCTTCTCGGCGGCCTACCAGAAGACGACGGGACTGGCGGGCTTTACGCTCGTTTCGAACGCCGAGGGGCTGTTCCTCGATGCCAACGAGCCGCTCGCTTCCCGTACCGCTGCCGTGGAGGGGTCCGCCGACATTCGCGCGGAGCGTCGGGTGCTCGCCGCCTACGACACGCCGCGCACCGTGGCCGACACCGACGAGGGCGCGCGCCTGCGCGAACGCATCGCGCTTTTGCGCACCTTGCTCTAGCTGCCCGCACGCCGGCTTCGATGAGCCCCTACTCGGGCAATTGAAGCCGGCACTGCAACGCCGCCCCAGGGGCGCCAAGACGCCGAGCAGTTTCGCGCGAAGAGCCGTCGTCACCGCGGGGCGGCCGTTTGTGCGCATGCACGAAACATCCCTCGCTAAACCACCCCCGATGGGCTACACTTCGTCCTTGTCGCATTTCTCATACAACGATTGGGGTGGTTTGAGCTTGTCTGCCAAAGATGCGCTCCCTCCGGGCAGCGAAGACTTCTTCCCGCCGGCTTCTCCTGATGGAACAGTCGGCAACCTCCGCAAGAGCAAAATCAGCGCTCTTGGCATTGCGTTTATGCTCTTCTGCCTGGTATCGGCCGGTGCCTTCGGCATCGAGGAGATCATTCCCTCCGCCGGCCCGGGCCTCACTCTTATCATTCTGATCGTGCTGCCCTTCGTTTGGGCGCGCCCCATCAGTCGCCTCGTTGCCGAGGCCAACGCCATTCTGCCGCGCGAGGGCGGCATCTACGCCTGGGCCAAGGAGACCTTCGGGGAATTCTGGGGCTTTCAGGCCGGCTGGTGGACCTCCATGGACACCTACATCTCATCGGGCGCCTACATCGCCATGGTCGGTGGCTACACCTCGCAGCTGCTCTCGCTGGACGATGCCGGCACCTTCGGCGTGAAGCTGCTCGTCGTGGCAAGCTTCACCGTCATCAACCTGGTGGGACTTGTGGAAGTCGAGCGCATCAGCTCGTTTTTCTCGGTGCTCATCATCCTCGTGTTCGGCATGGCCGTCGTGTTCGGCCTCGTCAACTGGCAGACCAACCCCTTCGATCCCATCCTTGCCAACCCCGAGGCCCCTATGAGCTGTTTGGTGGACTCGCTTTCCATCGGCATCTGGATGTACTGCGGCTACGAGTGCATTGCCGCCATGTCCGGCGAATACGAGGACTCGTCCCGCAATGTGGCAAAGGGCTTCCGCATCGCGCTGCCGCTCATCGCCTTGTCTTACGTGCTGCCCACCCTCGCCTGCCTTGCGGCCTACCCGGCCGGCTCTTGGACCCAATGGGGCATCGACGGCGGCTTCTCTTCCGACGTGCTGGGCTACGGCACGATCTTCTCGACGGTGCTTGGGCACTCCGGCGTCGTGCTGTTCCTTGTTATCGCCATTATGAGCCAGTGCACGATCTATAACACGTATCTGGCGAGTGGATCGCGCAGCTTCTGGGTGCTCTCTGAGGACAACCTGTTCCCTCGCTTCATCCGCAAAGTCGATCGCGCAGGTCGCAGCCCCTACATCGGCGTGCTCACCATTGCCGTCTCATCGCTTATCTTCTCGCAGTTCGACTTCACCACCATCATCGAGATGAACATCATCTTCATCTTGGCGCGCTACATGTTCCTCGGTTTCATCGTCTTGAAGCTGCGGAAAATGTACCCTGTGCAGGATCGCCCCGCCGACATGTTCGTCATCGGCGGCGGCAAGGTGGGCGTGCGCTTGTACTCGGCGCTGGCTTTCGGCATCGCCACGTTCACCCTGTGCTTGAACCCCGTCGCGAACTTCTTCGCCACCGTGGCGTTCCTCGTCTCGGGCGTTGTCGCCTACGTCATCTTCAAGAAGGTCTATGGCGGCCTTACCATGGAGAACCCCTCGGCGCACCCGATCGACCCGAAAACCGGTCTCGCGGTGGGCGACACCCGCCGCATCGGCCTGTTCGCGCTCATCATCGTAGGACTGTTCGCCCTCAACGTGCTGATGAACCTGTTGTTTTTGGGATAGGAAGAGCGGCTCTCTCGCTCTTCCTATCATCTGCCAGACGCTGCGCCGTAGCTGCCTCCGGGGGCCGCACCCTAGCTGTCTAATCAACGGCAACGAGCGAGAATACCTCGGCGTCGGTCTCGGCGGCGATGGGCGCGCGGGGGTTCAGGAAGGCGAGTTCCATGACGAAGCCGAGGCCCGCCAGACGCGCGCCGCTTGCGCGGACGAGACGCACCATGGCCGTCGTGGTGCCGCCTGTGGCCACCAGATCGTCCACGATGAGCACCACGTCGTCGGAGGTGAGCGCGTCGGCGTGAATCTCCAGCACATCGGTGCCGTATTCCAGCGCATAGGACTCGCGCAGCACCGTGCGCGGCAGCTTGCCCGGCTTGCGGCAGGGCACGAACCCGGCCCCCAGGCGCAGCGCCACGGCCGCGCCCACGATGAACCCGCGGGCCTCGGCGCCCACCACCTTGGTAATGCCGCGATCGACGAAATGGGCCGCCAGATCGCCTACCATGGCGGCGAAGGCGTCGGCGTCGGCGAAGGCCGGCGTGAGGTCTTTGAACACGACCCCGGGCTTCGGGTAGTTCGGAATGTCGACGATAAGTTCCTCGTAGGGGCGCATGGGGCATCCTTTCTCGCTGGGCCCATTTTCGCTGAGACGCACCCGCCTGGCGAGGTTTCGGCCAACTTCGAAGCTTCACTGTAACCGTCGCGGTCCTCTCCTGTGGGGGCCGTAAGCCGAGCGATGGCCCTAGCGTTCTACGTCTCCGCGCCAGCTGCCGATGCCGCCGATGTTGCGCGCGTCGGTGTAGCCCATCTGCTTGAGGGCGCCGACCACCTGCTGGCTGCGCGCCCCGCTCATGCAGTACACGAACAGCGGCGTGCTCTTGTCGGGCACCTCGCCCGCGATGGCGCTAATCTGCTGCAGCGGCACGTTCGCCGCACCGGGAATATGGCCGCCAGCGTATTCCCCCGGCGTGCGCACGTCGATCAGCCGCGCGCCCGGCGTCGCGCGGAACTCCTCCACGCCGGCGTTGATATCGGCCGGTTTCAGAAAATCCATCAGTCCCACCGCTGCATCCTCCTTGTGAAGTTATTTTTGCTTGCTGCCGCTTATGATACTCTGCATTCTTGCCTATTCGCGCGCACTTTCGATCACTAAATTTCAACGGACAGGAGGCATCGATGGACAACCAGCGCAAACGCGAACTGAAGGAAGCGTATCGCACCAGTCGGCCGCCTATGGGCGTGCTGTCGTTTCGCTGCGTGCCCACGGGAGAGAGCTTCCTTTTGGCATCGCGCAACATCCCCGGCGACACCAACGGCGTGACGTTCAAGCTGAACTCGGACTACCACCCCAACCGGCATCTGCTGGAGCTTTGGCGGCGCTACGGTGAGGAGAACTTCCAGGTGGAAGTGCTGGAAGAGCTCGATTACCGCGACGAGTCGGATGATCCCGCCGACTACAAGGAGGAACTGGAGCAGCTGCGCGATTTGTGCCTCGAGCGCGACGAGAGCGCCTCGCTTCTGTGGAAGTAACCGGCTGCGTGCGGCCGAACGAGCAACTTCGCGCAATTCAAGCGGCTGTGCCGAAACGAACCCTTAAGGTTCTCACTTTCCTTACAGGTGACAGTGCGCGAGGGGCATCGGCGCTCATGGGCGGCACAATGGGGCTACCACGAGAAAGGACGCCCCATGAGCACTGCCACCCCTTCAACTTCTCACGGCACCAACGCTGCTTCTCCTGCCAACGACCCGAACAGCCCGGCTGTCGCCGCCAGCCCCATCGGCTCAGCCGCCGACTCCCCCGCCGCCATTGAAGCCGGCATCGAGGCCAACGACGACCGCGCCTTCGAAGAGTCGCTCGGCGCCATGTCGCCCTTCGAGGTGAAGAATCTCCTGGTGAAAATGGCGAAGAAGGGTGACGCGGGCACCACGCGCACCCTGCTGAACGCCGGACGCGGCAACCCGAACTGGATAACCACCCTGCCCCGCGAGGCCTTCTTCCTGCTGGGCGCCTTTGCCATGGAAGAGGCGCGCCGCACCATGGACGAGCCGGACTTCGACCTGGCGGGCATGCCCGCCGCCGAGGGCGCCGCCGCGCGTTTCCTCGCCTTCCTTGACGAGCACGGGCGCGAGAAGCCGGCGCAGTTCCTCAAGCGCGCCTGGGATTACCTGGACGCTGAGGGCCTGGCCGGCGACGAACTCGTGCACGAGTGGACCGGCGGCATCGTCGGAGACGAGTACCCCATGCCCGACCGCATCCTGCGCTACACCCAAGAGATCGTCAACCGTTACCTGGTGAAGGCCCTGGACGACGGCCACGCGCCCGCGACCCCTTACGACCTGTTCGCCACTGAGGGCGGCACGGCGGCCATGTGCTACCTGTTCTACAGCCTGAAGTGCAACTTCCTCGTGAATCCCGGCGACCGCATCGCGCTCATGACCCCTATCTTCACGCCGTATTTGAACATACCCACGCTGAACGACTACGACCTGGATGTCACCTACATCCAGGCGAACACCATCGATGCGGATGGGCTCCACACCTGGCAGTACCCCGACAGCGAGCTGGAGAAGCTGCGCGACCCGTCCATTAAGCTCTTATGCCTCGTGAACCCATCGAACCCGCCGTCGGTGGCCTTGGATGATGCCTCGCGGGCCAAGCTCGTCAGCCTCGTGAAGAACGAGCGGCCCGACCTCATCATCATCAGCGACGACGTCTACGGCACCTTCGTCCCCCACTATCGGTCGCTTCTGGACGATCTGCCCTACAACACCGCCTGCGTGTACTCGTTCTCGAAATATTTCGGCGCCACCGGCTGGCGTCTCGCTGTCATTGCCACGGCGCAGAACAACGTCTTCGACGACCTCATCGCGAAGCTGCCCGACGACAAGAAGCGGGCGCTCGCGAACCGTTATGCGTGCCTCACCGACCATATCGAGAAGGTGAAGTTCACCGACCGCATGGTGGCCGACTCGCGCCTGGTGGCCTTAAACGGCACGGCGGGCCTCGGCACACCCCAGCAGGTGATGATGTCGCTGTTCGCGCTGTACTGCCTGCTGGACGACGCCGATGTGTACCGCACGAAGATGCAGCAGCTCGTGCAGCACCGTCTAGGCCTTCTGTGGAAGAGCCTCGGCTGGACGCTGGAGCCCGACCCCGAGCGCGCCGGTTACTACTCCGTGATCGACCTGGGAATCTGGGCTACGCGCCTGTACGGTGCCGACTTCTTCGCGTGGCTGAAGGAAAACTACGACTCGCTGGACATCGTGGTGCGGCTCGCCCAGGATACCGGCGTCGTGCTCATGGACGGCCACGGCTTCGACGCCCCGGAATGGTCGGTGCGCGTATCGCTGGCGAACCTGAACGCCGACGACTACATCGCCATCGGCCAGCGCCTCTCGGCCATGCTCGCCGAGTACGCCGAGGTGTGGAAGGCAGGGGGGCACCCGAACAAATAACGACAGTCGGTTAGCCCGCAAGATCAAGCTATGACAGACTAAGCGCATGGTTTCTTGCACTTTGGCAATCATCCCCCTACGCCCAAATGCGGATTTTGGTTGCCAAAAATTCGGATTTTGGTAGAAAATAATTCGGATTTTGGTAATTCCCCAGTTCAGCGAGGAAAGCTGCTGGGAGAGACGCTGCAGCGCTGAATGTTGTCAACGATCCCAAAAAACCTCGGCGACGCGTTGCTGCCGCACATGGGTTACAATGCTTTCAATCTCTTCGGATAGGAGCGGTCCATGTTTGTTTCCGATGGTTACGTATGCGCCAGCCAGCCCACTGCAACCTTGAGGGTCACCGACGCGCGCGATGTTGGCAACCTCTGCATGCTCGTTACCTTCAATACGGGAGAGACGCGCCTTCTCGATGCCACCGAGCTCACCAAGTTCGAGGCGTTCGCGCCTCTGGGAAACCAGAAGACCTTCTCATCGTTCTCCATCGATCATGGGGTACTGCAATGGCTCGATGGGGAGATCGATATCGCCCCCGAGGGGCTCTACCTCCGCTCATTCGAGTATCCTGCCGAGATGATCGCATAAGCACGGCGCAGAGCCGCTTCGCGCCGCCCAACCTCATTCAGTTTCGACTACGCATTGCACGATGCGCTAGGGTATGATGTTGTGCAGGTAGCCGTAGCCTTCGGCTTCTAGTTTGTCGGCGGGGATAAAGCGGAGGGCGCTGCCGTTGATGCAGTAGCGCTGGCCGCCCCTCTCAGCCGGTCCGTCGGGGAAGACGTGGCCTAAATGGCTGTCGCCAGCGGCGCTGCGCACTTCCACGCGGGGCATACCGGGGATGGACTCGTCGAGCGACTCCTCGATGACGCTTTCCGCCAACGGTCGCGCAAACGACGGCCAGCCGCAGCCGGCGTCGAACTTGTCCCGCGAGCTGAACAGCGGTTCACCGGTGACCACGTCAACGTAGATACCGTCTTCGAACTGCTGGTCGTAGGGATGCGTATGGGGCCGGTCGGTGGCCGCCCGCTGGGTGACGTCGAAGGCCTCGGGCGTGAGTGCGTCGCGTATCTCCTCGTCGGAGGGCCGCGCGTACCCCTGCTCGGCGATGGCGAAATCGGCCGCATGTTCTTTTACGAAGGCGCGGGCGTCGGCGAGGTTCACGTGGCAGTAGCCGAAGGGGTTGCGGCCCAGATAGTCCTGGTGGTAGGCCTCGGCGGGAGCGAAGTTCCGCAGGGACCCCGCCTCGATGCGCGGGTTGCGGCCACTGGCGCGCGCAAGGCTCACAAGCACCGAGGTCACGGCGGCCCGGTCGGCATCGTCCGTCCAGTAGATGCCGGTGCGATACTGGGTACCGCGGTCGTTGCCCTGGCGGTTCAGCGAGAAGGGATCCACCGTGCGCAGGTAGGCCGCCAGAAGCAGAGGCAGCGGCAGCACGTCGGCATCGTAGATAACGCGCACGGCTTCGGCCGCGCCCGTCTCACCGGAGCACACCTCCTCGTAAGTGGGGTCGACCAGCGTGCTGTTCGCATAGCCGACCTCGGTTTCAAGAACGCCGGGAATGCGCTTCAAATACGCCTCGGTGCCCCAAAAGCAGCCTCCGGCTAGATAAATCTCGCGCTGGTTCATAGGGTCCTCCCTTCGAGCGCGTCTTCGTGTGACGCCTTTTGTATCTAAAGGTCTCGTTTTCCGGCACCGCACCTCTGAGGCTCCTGGCTGGGATTTTGCAACGTCTTCCCAGTTCGGTCATAGTGCCGCAAAAGCGAGTTTTACACGCATGACGACGCGTCAGCCGCTACTTCTCGTCGGCCACGATGAGGGTTCCCGTCTCGCCGCGCAGGCCGGCGGCGGCGTGGTCGAGCGAGGTGATGACGGCGCGGCCGCCCGGGTGCGCCTCGACGAACTTCACGCAGGCCTGCACCTTCGGCAGCATGGAGCCGGGCGCGAACTGTCCCTGCTCCATGTAGGCGCGGGCCTCCGAGACGGTCATGGCGGCGAGGGCCTTCTGCGTCGGCTTCCCGAAATCGAGGTAGACCTTCTCCACCGCCGTCAGGATGACGAGGATGTCGGCCCGTACGCGCCAGGCGAGGATCGCGCTCGTGAGGTCCTTGTCCACAATGGCGTCCACGGCGGTATGCACCCCGTCGCGCACGGTGACCGGGATGCCGCCGCCCCCGGCCGCGATCACCACGCAGCCGTCTTCCATGAGGTCGCGGACGGTCTCCAGCTCCACGATGTCCTGGGGCACGGGGCTCGGCACCACGCGCCGCCAGCCGCGACCGGAGTCCTCGCGCACCTGGTACCCCGTGGCCTTCGCGAAGGCGCGGGCCTCAGTCTCGGTCATGAAGGCGCCGATGGGCTTCTCGTAATCCTTGAAAGCGGGGTCGTCGGCGTCGACCACCACATGGGTCGGCACGTTGGCCACCTCGCGCATGATGTCCTGCCGGCGAAACTCGTTGCGCAACGCGCAGGAGAGCTGGGCCCCGATGTATCCCTGGCTCATGGCGTTGCAATCGGAGAGCGGCATGGGCGGCACCTGGGCATCCTTGTCCTTCGACGCCACTTCGAACGCCTCGTCGATGATGCCGACCTGCGGGCCGTTACCGTGGGTCACCACGACGTTGATGCCCTCTTTCACCATGCGGGCGAGATTCTTCGATGCGCCCTCCAACAGCTTCAGCTGCTCGCTCGGCGCATCCCCCAGGGCATTGCCGCCCAAGGCCACCACCACGCGCTTGCCGTCCAGTTCGCTCTGCAGCATGTTCGCCACTCCTTTCTCGTGCTGTGCCCCACCGTAGCAAAGGCGAGGCAGAAGACGCCTTGCAACAGCAAGCTGGCACGGGGCCGTTGCCGATCGCGCCGATGGGAGGGACGCCGCCACGCGATCGCCTAGGCCGCCGCCTCGATCGTCGGAGGAGGTCGACGCGAACGACACGCGAAGATGCGAGGCGCGCCGAAGCCGCACGCCCTTGGCGAGTATCCGACCCGCAGCCTGTGGTAGCATAGCGTTATCCGCCAATCCACCCTTGCATCGGAAGGAGCTTCCGTGGCGTTCGATTTCAAGAAGGAATACAAGGAGTTCTACTTGCCGAAGCGCACGCCGGAACTGGTGAGCGTGCCGCCCATGACCTTTGTGGCCGTGCGCGGCAAGGGCGACCCCAACGTGGAGGGCGGCGCCTACAAGGAGGCCGTCGGCGTGCTGTACGCCATCGCCTACACCATCAAGATGTCGAAGATGGGCGACCACCGCATCGATGGCTACTACGATTTCGTGGTGCCCCCGCTGGAGGGATTTTGGTGGCAGCCGGGCGTGGAGGGCGTCGACTTCGCGAACAAGGCGACGTTCCACTGGATCCC
>CABSMC010000036.1 GCA_902478715.1 uncultured Adlercreutzia sp. | reverse complement strand
CACCACGATAAAGCCGACGGCCCCGAAAACCGTCCCGCCTGAACAAAAGCGAGCGGGCTTTACTCCCCTGTCAGAGACTGGGTCACTTGTTGAAAAAGCTCCGGGCACCACAGATCAAGCGCGCCGGCGTCGGCGATGAACGGGCGGACGTCCTGGGCGGCAGCCTTGAAATCGATTCGGGAGAAATGCTCTGCGAGCCTTTGCTTGAGCTGATCGATGCTTAAGCTCTCGCTAGCCGCCAGATAGCCGGTTTGGCGCAGCCGTGCGTTCAGGTGTCTCAAGTTGATCGGCGTGGCGCGACTCAGATAGAAAAGGTAATCGTAAAGGTCGCGGCCCTTCACGCGCATCTTCCACCCGCGGCACAGCACCGCGTGGATCTTGCCGGCGAAAAGGGAGGGCGCATCGTAGAGATTGACCTCATAAGGGACGGGCAAGAGCCTGAACGTCCGCGCAAACCCGGCGCCCTCGGGCGGGTTCACGTCGATCTCGAATTTGATCTTCAGCTTCTCATCGGGTGCCACGCCGCTCAGTGTGCCCTCGTCGGGGTAGAAGAGCATAAGATGCTCGCGGGTGTTTCCCTTGAGAAACGCGGACCGGATATCCGATTCCCGCGCCTTCTCTTTCATCTCGATGCTCACGTTCAGGCCAAAGGAGCGCGCCTCGGTTTGCACTGCTTGGAAGTATCGAGAGAGATCGAAATCGGCATCGGGCTCCATAAGAGAGAAATCGAGATCCTCCGAAAACCGGTCGAGGCCGTAGAAGATGCGCAGGGCGGTGCCGCCGTAAAATGCGGCCTTGTCGAAAAATCCCCCTCGGGAAAGGCCACACAGCACGATCTCCTGAATGACCTCCTTGGCGGTATTTTTCCTCTCGACCGCCGAGGTCGGATGGTACGAGGCGAGCATTTGCTGTATGGCGCTATTCATCTTCCAGGCCGTCCTTCAGATATTTCGCGAGCTTTCCCACGTTGCGGGAGGGGTATCGCTCAGCCAAAAAGGCGATATCGTCGACACTGAGTTCGGCCAGATCCTCCTGATCGAGGCGCAGATCCTCGTAGAGGAGCACCTCCAGCTGCGCCCGATTGGCAGCGGGCGGCATCATGCTCACCTTGTCGCAGAGCGCCTTTTCCGGTGTGGCGACGCGGAACGACAAGCCGTCTTCCTCTCGCGTCACGATACCGTAGGGAAATGCCCGCGCGGGAACATCACGGTACAGAAACAACCCGAAGGGCGTTTCGTAGGCCTTGGACCTCCCCTTCTCGAACGTCGCACTCGTGATGGCCCGCACGCCTTCTGGAATAAGGCCGTAAAAGGCCAGCGCGCTCTCGAAGGAGATGTAGGAAGGGCCGTATATGCAGGCCGCCAGCGGCCATGGCGAGGCGTGGGCGTCGGTCTCGTAGAGGCCGCGCACCACAGGCACGATCTCGACATCGCGCACCATGCGGGCGATCTTGTTCGCCCGGTCATGGTAGCCGCTCAACTCTTCGCGGAGCATTTTCGTTGTCTTTACCATATTTCCTCCAGTAAGTTGCATTATACACAACTTACTGGAGGAAATATGGCACTACAAAGAAGACGTGAAACAACCCATCGATTGCTCCGCGCGGTTCAGGACGACATCGAAGAGGGCTTGCATTGATGCCGCTCGATTTCAGCGAGAGACCATCGCGCAGAACTCCCCAGCTAGGACATTCCCCGAACGCCGCCGAAACGCTATACTTACATTTGTTTAGCAACATTTCAGCAACGGTTTTCTTGTGGAAGACAGACGAAGGCACCGAAAGCGCGCTTTAAGGTCTTTCGCCGCAGAGAGATAGGAGCAGAACAATGAAAAAGCCCAAAACCGCCTCTGCGCTCCTCCGAATGGGTCTTGCGCTCACACTCACGTGCGGACTCATGCTACCCACGGGCGCTCTGAGTGCATACGGCGACGAGACGCGAACAAATGAGGCACCCCCCCCCCAGACACTGCTAACTGATTTATCATTCGACGCCGATGTGAATGAACCAGCGCAAGACGACACCGACGGCGCTGAGGTCGGTGCCCCCGATCAAGTGACCGAAGGCGCCGAGGAGAGTCCGGCGGGATCCGCCACGGACGATGACTCGACTCCGAGCGATACGGAGAATGTTGCAGGCACAGCCATTGCCTCGGTGGCCACTTCGGCCGCATCCCAGGGCGCGACGCTTTACTCGGAGGCCGCAAGCGTCCCGTCCGACTCAGATGATCTCGATGCGCTCGATGAAGCCATCGCTTCTCCAGCAGATGCAAAGGCAGCCGACTATACCAAAAACGGCTTGACCGTTTCCGGCGGCGTACTCAACGTAGACTTCAAAGATACCGGCAGCGCCCTTGAGGTGCTGACCGGAACTCCTCTCACCTTCACAGGCTCTTCCACCTACGCTATCCATATTGGTCAAGGCGTGAAAGCCGATATCACCTTGGCGGGCGTCAACCTCACAGGCGCATCTACCCTCGAGGTGTTGACCAATCGAACGGGACAGGGCGAAGGCACTTACTGTTATTTGACGATCAAAGACGGCACGACCAATATCTTGAAGCCTGGAACCGGTTATGGCCCAGGTCTGCGTTGCGGAAAGACCTCGACCCTCGTCATAGACGACGAGAACCCCAACATCGTTTCCGGCGGAAGCAAACTCAACATTACGGATATCATCACCCCGAAAGGGGGCAAAGTCGGCTTCGATGGCACTACGCTCAACG
Source organism: uncultured Adlercreutzia sp. (assembly GCA_902478715.1). Lineage (GTDB taxonomy): Bacteria > Actinomycetota > Coriobacteriia > Coriobacteriales > Eggerthellaceae > Adlercreutzia. The sequence goes on along the minus strand of CABSMC010000036.1, from coordinate 20,903 downwards.
GCACCATCGTCACGGCCCAGAGTTCCCTCGACCTCCTCGACAGCCCTAAGCCCGGTACCCTGAAGGCATACGCGCGACCACAGTCGGCGGGCATCGGCGGTTCAGCAGCTGAGGACGGAGGCACACTTATCTTTAATGGCGGCATTATCTACGCCATGGGAACCAGCCAAACCGAAGACAACCTAACTCGCACAACCGACGACGGTACTGCAGCAGGCGGCGCCGGCATCGGAGCAGGCAACATGGCCAATGGTGGCGTCACCATATTCAATGGAGGAACCATCACCGCTAAAGCGGCTTTTCATGGGTCGGGCATCGGCGGCGGTTACTGCAATCCTAGCTATTTCTCCGCAGCAAGCACGCAGAACGGCAACGCTATCCATAACACCTCTGCTTCAATTGGCAACAAATCTGTAGCTGGCGACATCACTATCAATGGCGGTTACATTAAGTCTTACAGTTCGGGTCATGGCAACGCTTTTGGGCAGGCTTGCTGCGGCAACAACAGTGGCAAAACTATCACGGTAACCGGCGGCACTCTCCTTCCTTGGTCCAATGGCAGCTATTACGACATTGGAGGTGCCGGCGGATACGTCGTCATCACCGGCGGATCCATCAAGCTCACGGGAGCTAAAGCGGGGCAGGCCTACACCGGAAACAAGTTCCAAAGCGGAGAGAGCAACAAGGCGTTCAACGCACCCCCCGGCGACCCCAATCGTCAACAAATTTTCATGTTCTGCGTCGACCTTTCTAAATCGGACAACATCGGAACAGAGCCCGTAGCCAGCTGGGATCTCGAGATCGGCGGCGTGCCTTATGAGTACGGTGCCCCCTCCTACTTCGATGAAGGCAAACTGTACCTCTGGCTCCCAATTTCTGCCGTCGGCAAAGAGATTACCGTCAAGCTGAAGCGCTACGACGAAAATGGAGAGCTGAAGCCCATCGAAGACTTGACGGCAAAACCGAACGACTCTTCCGGCTCGGGCCTCGGCAAACGCTGGATTTCCTACAGTCTTACCGATGAATTTATGGAAGAAAACGAGAACCTTTTCTCGAAATACTACGATGGCGTTTCCATCTCGAACCTCATCACGGCTGTCGAGACATACACCACCGAGAAAGGATTGCCGGCCCCCTACGGCGCCAATCCCAACGCTGTCCTAAGCAAGGGAGACGAGTTGGTTTACCAGTCGGCGAAGTTGGGAGACGACGGCAAACCCTTAGAGGAATACTATCCGGCCACCGCCTCCCATGATCACGGCATTCTTCCATCAGATTCGGGGTCGCTCAGCGTGCGCATCCAGAGCACAGAATTCGCTCAACCCGGCACCCCAACGGCGGAGAGTTTCTGGGGGCATGAAACCACCGTGAACGTCAGCATCTTCCCCGTGAACTCCAAAACCTCGTTCGTCCCCTTCACACTGACCGCCGACGATGGCTCAGCCCTGGCCGATCTCGAGGGCCCCACCTGGATGCAGGACGACGCCGAGAATCCCAACAAAACCAGCGTGAACCATCTCATCGTGCCTGTGGATATCACCAGCTTCACCTACCCCAACGGCGATACCGTTGACGGCTCGAATATGACTAAGCCAACCTGCCAGGCTCCCTTCGGACAAGTGCAGCTGCTCCTCGACGGAGACCCCATCTCAGCGGCCCACGGCGGTGTCATGACCTTCACGCGCAACGATCTTGAAAACCCGAGCAACAAGAACGTTCTTATAGTGAACGACCCTGCGGACGGCAATCGCGAGCATACCGTGCTGCTCTTCGATATCTCCCGCTCGCAGCTGGAGGCCCACGGCCTGAAATCGACCGACAACGACGAGCACACGGTCATGGCCAAGTACTCGAGTCGCACTGATGCGAAACCGGCCACTTCAAGCGTCTCGACGGCCTCTGCAGCGCTGCTAGCTCTTGATGACGCCGCTGCAGACACGCCGTCGGCAGTCTATCGCAACTACTACGACTCGGAAACCGAGGAGACGCTCGTTCAAATTCAGAAGAGCGACTGCAAATTCGATCTCTACAACGAGAGGGACACCTCTTACGACCCCGACGATGAGACCTCGACCCCCATCTTGGACGAGGCTCATATCGCCCAGACCGTGTTTTACAACATCGCCGACTTCACGAACCCGAACGTGAGCACGTTCCCTCTTTACGTGGACACGAACTCAATCGGAGAAGTCACCTTCACGTCGTCGAACCCCAACGTGCTGACCATCTCCCCTGCCAAGGTTCCGAGTCGTTCCGATCGCTTCACCAGCCCCGACGACGAGGATTTCGGGTTCGGAGCCACGGCCATCGTACACGCTGCTGGCAAAACCACCATTACCGCGACCATCGCCTCTACAGGTGCCTTCCGTGAGGCAACCCGCACGTTCGACGTGTACATATACCCTGACCCTGCGGCCAAGCCCGTCATTACCGATGTTGAGACCGCCTACAACCTCACCCGCAACGACGGCTCCATCCGCCCCTACGACACGCTTCGCTATTCGGCCACGTTTACCAACGAGACGCCGAACTCCTCTTTCCAGAATCCCGTTTTCACCCTTTCCGTACCGGTCGACACTACCCTGAAGTCTCTCTCGGTAACCGATCCGGAAGGTCGCACCAGGATCTTGAAGGAAGGCGTCGATTATCGAATCGAGAACCCCCTGGGTCGCTCTCTGCGCACCTTGGCCGCCTACGCGCTCGGCAAACCCGACCTCACGCCCAATGCGCGCGTGCTTACCGTAAGCAGCCTGCCGGCGCTGTTCGGAAACCAGTCTTATCGTTTCACCATGGATGTAACCGTCAATCCCGATGTCGTGGCGAAATCAGCTGACGATATGGATTTCTACAGTCAATCGACGGCCAACGGCGTTTACGGAATCGACCCCGACCATGACGAGAAATACCCTTGGGACACGCGCATCCCCGGCACCGGCAACAAGACCGACGAAGCTTGGGACGACGCCGATCCCACCTCGGCAGACCCGACGGATCCCGATGCCCCTAAGCCTCCCACCATCGAGGACATCATTGGCGGCGGCCTCGTGAACCCCGAAGATCCGGACAACCCCGACCGCAAACCGGGAGTGGAGGTAGGCAACACAGTGCCCGGCGGCCCGCTTGACACGGCGGAGAAGCCCGACCCCGACAGTCCCGACGATCCGGACAAGAGAACGCCCGACCCCATCAAGCCAAACGACCGTATCGTTTCCGTCGGAGACACCCCCGATCCCTCAACGCCCGAGGACGTGAAAAAGGAGATCGACGGGCAAATCAAGAAGAAACTCGAGGAGGATCCTGACGCCACCGAGGTGGAGATCCCCGTGACCATCGATCGATACGATCCCGACCACCCCGATGATCCCCCCTCAAGAGAAGAGGTCATCATCACGGTGCCAATCCCCTCCGATTACGATCCCGACGGGCCCAATCCCGACGACCGCGACGACCATGAGCTGATCGTCATCCCCGCCGATCCGAAACCTGCGGGAGATGACGAAGGCCCTGCCGATATCGAACTGGCAAAGAAGGCTGAGAATATCACTCCCGGCCGAGATCAGCGCGGAAATCAGTCCGTGGCGCTTGTAGGAGATCTCATCCGCTACACCGTCACCGTAGCCAACAGTCGTCCTGGCACCTGTTGGTACGACGTCATCGTGCGCGACCTTATCCCCGTCGGGATGGCCTACGTCAAAGGAACCGCCGTCATCGTCGATGCCCAAGGCAACGAGCATACCGACTTTCCTGATGATTTCGCCGACGGCACGTCGGACGTCGCCTTCTCTGTGGGAGACGTTCCTGGAGGCACCTCCGCTACCATCTCATTCGATTGCACGGTTACCCCCGCTCTGCTGGACGGCCCGCGCCCCGTGAACGTCGCTCGCGCCGCCGGCACGCCGCCGTCAGACACGATAACCCCCGAAGATCCAACCAATCCAGAAGGGCCCGTAAAGCAGGATCGCGATCCGCAACCACCTGGACCGGTGGATCCCGCCAACCCCGACGTATGGCCCGAGGATGCCGTAACGCCCGAAACGCCCCCGACGCCCATCGACGACGTGGTTCCGGCAGACCCCGAGCGCGGCAAACTCTCCACGAGCAAAAGCGCCGTGAACCTCGATCGCCAAACTGGAGAGGTTTACGTGGGCGACACCATTCGCTACACCATCACATTCTCGAACGACGACGAACCCTGGACCGGTTGGTACGACGTGGTAATTCAAGACAAGCTTCCCAAAGGGATCGTGCCGCTATCTGGCGGCATCAAGCTAACCCAAGTCGACGGATCGGAAATTAACTGCCCCGACAGCGTCTACTCATCGCAGAGCGGTGATGTGACGGTATTCGTCGGTCCCGTGCGAGGAGACCAAAGCATTACGCTTACCGTTAACGCAATGGTGACAGACGAGGCGCTCGGCACCGACATCGGCAATGTGGCCTTCGCCTACGGAACCGACCCCTCTGACACCGGCAGCAGCGTGCTCGAAGGCAATCCTTCCGGCACATCCGGCTCGCGCTACGATGCAATCGACGAACTTGAGAAGGCCGCTGACGAGGGAGCCGGCTACCGCTCCGAATCGAAGGTCGCCTACCCTGAAAACTACGATGGAAAAGTGCGACCTGCCCCCGACGATGAAGCTGCGACGAAACTGAAGACAACGCCACTTGCAAAAACTGGCGACACGATGCCAGCGAACCTCCCGCTGGCCCTCGCGATCCTTGCCGCCTCAGCGTCCTGCCTCGTGATCCTAGCGATACGTCGTCTCAAGCGATACCAAGCCTTGTAAGACAATTATATAAGGCAAGACAGAGAGAAGGACTCGGTTCGCAGATAACCGAGTCCTTCTTTTTCCTTCATGGTGAGATTCGTGCAGTTTAGGCAGAGAGCCCGCTTCTTGCCATTCCCTTAAGTTCAAGGCGACGGCGCACTAAGCATTTCGCGAGCGCTCTTCACGCTACTCCCCCGCGTCCAGTTCGGCGGCCATCGACTCGAGGCGGCGGACGCGGTGGTAGACAGCGCTCTTGGAGAGGGGCGGCGTCGCCCGCTCACCGAGCTCCTTCAGCGATGCCTCGGGGTAGGTGACCCGCAGGCGGATGAACTCCTGCAGCGCCGGGGGCAGGCCCTCCATGCCGTAGTGCTCCACCACGCGCCGGATGGCGTAAATCTGCTCCACGGCGGCGTTCGAGGCCTTCTGCTGGTTGGCCAGCTCGGCGTTGATCTGGCGGTTCACGTCGTTGCGCACCGACTTCACGACGCGCTCCTCCTCCATGGAAAGCGCCGCTTGGTGGGCGCCGGTGAAGGCGAGAAACTCCGTGATGGCGTTGCCGCTCTTCAGATAGACCATGTACGAGCTGCGCCGCGCCATGATGCGGGCCGTGATGTCCTTGCGGGCCATGAGCTCCACGAGCCCCTCGGCCAGCGCCTCGGATTCCACAGTGATCTCGAAGTGGAAGTCGCTCTTGGGGTTCGAGATGAAGCCGCTGCCCAGAAAAGCGCCGCGCAAATAGGCCGCCGCGCAGCAGGGCTTGGCCACGAGCGATTCCTTGATGCCCATCTCCAGGCCGCCCTCGGCCGAGAGCACCCCCATGTCGCGCAAAGCGTCGGCCAGATGGGGCTGGGCAGGCACCTCGATGAGGTAGTTCGGCGTCTTGTGCAGCACCGAACGGCGCATGGTGAGGTTCGTCTTCAACGAATAGATGCCGTGCAGAAGCCGCACGACGAGCCGCGCCGAGGCCGGCGCGTCCGTGGCGATCTCCACCCGGTAGCGGGCAGGTCCGCTCACGAAGAGTGTCCCCTCGATGCGCACCAGCGCCGCGAGCGTCGCCTTCTCGCACTGCGGACAGGCGGGCATGACCCGGGCCAGCTCGTCTTTCACCTCGGACGTGAACGACATAGCCTAGCTCCGGCGCGCCCGCGAGAGCTTGATGACGTTCTGGAAGGCATCGCGCAGCGCGAAGGGCGAGTGCCACGTGGGCTGCTCGGCGTCCACGAGGTTGCGGCTGATGACGATGGGGCCGCGGGACTGGATGGCGAGCATATCGGCATAGGAGATGGAGATGGGACGCACCCCCTTGATGAGCTGGTCGTCGTTCAAATCACTCGTGGAGGCGTGCTCCAGCTCGGCCCCGGAGATGGCCGCGAAGCTGCCCGTGGCGGGACTTTCCGCGCGCAGGGGCACCTTCGAGTGCACGAGCATGTAGTCGATGAGGCCTTCCATACCGTGGGCCGCCAGCGCCTCGAAGTGCTCGCGGGCCGTCAGCCCCCACGTCTCCCCCTGCACGTCGGCCAGAGCGCACACGAATAGCACGCGGCCCCGGGAGGCGCGGATGGCCTCGACGACGCCGGGGATGAGCAGGTTCGGGATGATGGAGGTGAACAGCGACCCCGGGCCCAGCACGATGAGGTCGGCCTCGCGGATGGCCTGAAGCGCCGGCTCGTAAGGACGCGGCGGCCGGCCGTCCTCGGCGGAGAGCCACACCTGCGCAAGCGCCGTCTTGGAATGGCAGGCCACGGCCTGACCGTCCAGAATGCGCCCGTCTTGGGTCTGGGCCGATAGCACCACATGGTCGAGCGTCGAGGGATACACGTGCCCCTGGGCGTCCACCAGCTTCTCGCAGATGGCGATGGCCTCGGGAAACGACCCCGTCGCATCTTCCAGCGCGGCCAGAAGGAGGTTGCCCAGAGCATGGTCGCGGGCCACGGCGAACCGGTACTTGAGCGCCCGCACAAGCGGGTCGGCGGGATCCTTCGCGAAGGCCACGAGGCACTTGCGGATGTCGCCGGGCGGCGTGACGTCGGCCTCCTCGCGCAGAACGCCGGTGCTGCCGCCGTCATCGGCCATGGCCACGACGGCGCTCGTCTGCACGCCTAAGGAGAGCAGCGTCCGGATGGAGACGGGAGCGCCGGTTCCCCCGCCGATGACCACCGCCTTCAGCGCACGGGCGTCCTCATCCAAAGGCCGCAGGTTCGGAAGCGCGCTGCGCAGGGCCGAGAACGCCGCCGTGGCCGCCGGATCGACGCGGAAGGCCTCGGTGCTCTTCTTTATGCCGGCCACCTTCTACGCTTCCTTTCCGCCGCCGGCGCGGGCGTCCAGCCCGTTGTCGCTCTCGCGCTGCACGTCGTGACCGCGCTCGGCCAGACGCAGATCGCGATGGGCCACGCTCACCCGATAGCCCTTCGACTTCAGGTAGTCGCCCGTGGCCTCGGCAAGCGCCACCGACCGGTGCTGGCCGCCGGTGCAGCCCACGCCGATGGCCAGCTGCTGCTTGCCCTCGGCGACGTACCCCGGCATGACGACGTCCAGCAAATCGTGCCATTTCTGCTCGAACTCGATGGTCTCCTCGCGCATGCGCACGAAGTCGCGCACCGGGGCGTCCAGCCCCGTCAGCGGCCGCAGCTCCGGATCGTAATAGGGGTTCGGCAGGAAGCGCACGTCCATGACGAGGTCGGCGTCGTAGGGAGCGCCGTGCTTGAAGCCGAAGGAGTACACGGTGACCGCGAGCCCCTTGCGCTCGCTGCCCGTGGCGAAGAGCCCCCGGATGGTGCTGCGCAGCTTCTGGGGCAGCATATCGGTGGTGTCGATGACGTAGTCGGCGCGGTCGCGAAGGCCCATGAGCATGAGCCGCTCGCGCTGAATGCCCTGCCAGATGGTGGTGCCGTCGGTGCACAGCGGATGCCGGCGGCGGCTCGACTTGTAACGGGCGATGAGCTTGTCGTCGGCGGCATCGAGGAACAGCGTCTTGTAGGAGACGCCGGACTCCTGCATGGAGGAAAGCTCGGCCTCCAGATCGCCGAAGAAGTCGCCGTTGCGCGAGTCGCAGACCACGGCCAGGCGCCGCCGTCCGCCCTCGTGCTCGGTGCTCTCGTTCACGCGCACAAGATCGGCGAGCAGGCTCGAGGGCAAGTTGTCCACGCAGTAGTAGCCCAAGTCCTCGAAGACGTGCATGGCTTCCGTGCGCCCGGCGCCGGACATGCCCGTCACGATGACGAAGTCGGGCATCTGGTCTTCTTCCATTATCTCCTCGGCCACACAGGCCCCCTTTCCCTAAGAAGCGTCTTTCGCCAGCTGTTCTTCCTTCTCTTCTTTCCGCTCATTATACTGCGCGAGAACGCGCACCAGCTCCTCGGCCACCTCTTCGGGGATGACCTTGGCGGCCTTGATTTCCTCGAGGCTCGCGGCCTTCAGGTTCTTGAACGACTTGAAGTGCTTCATCAGCGCCTTCTTCCGCACGGGACCCAGTCCCGCCACGTCGTCCAGAATGCTCGCCGTCATGCCCTTGCCGCGCAGCTCGCGGTGGAAGGTGATGGCGAAGCGGTGGGCCTCGTCGCGCACCTGCTTCACCAGGTACAGCGACGCCGAGCCTGAGGGAAGCACCACCGGCCCCGTGTCCTGCCAGGGCACGAACAGCTCCTCGTCGCGCTTGGCCAGACCGCAAATGGCGATGTCGTCGATCCCCATCTCCTCGAACATGGCGAGCGCCGCCGTCAGCTGCGGCTTTCCGCCGTCCAGGATGATGAGGTCCGGCTTGCTGCCGAAGCGCTCGTCGTTCAAACGTTCCGGCGCGTAGCGGCGCCGCATCACCTCCTGCATGGAGAGGAAGTCGTTGGCCTCGTCGAGCGGCGTCTTTATCTTGAAGCGGCGGTACTGGTTCTTGTCCGGCTTTCCGCCGGTGAACACCACCATGGAGGCCACCGTGTAGGAGCCGTGGATGGTGGAGATGTCGAAGCACTCGATGCGCATGGGCGGCGCGTCCAAGGCCAGGGCGCTCTCCAGCTGCAGAAGGGCGTTGTTGATGCGCTTGTCGTCGTAGTTCGTGCGCACCTTGTAGCGCATGAGAACATGGCGCGCGTTGGTCTCGGCCATGGTCAGAAGGTCGGCCTTCTCCCCCTTCTGCGGGGCGCAGAAGCGCACCTTGGCGCCGTGGGCCGAGTCGAGCTTGCCCGTGAGCCACTCCCCCATGGCCTCGGCGTCCTCGGGCAGTGCGCGCACGATCACCTCGCGCGGGATGGAGGTGGTGGTGTCGTAGTAGCGCATGAGGAAGTTGCGCAGCAGATCCTGATCGGGCACGTCGGTGCCGCGGTTCAAGACGAACTCGTTGGCGTTCACGATGCGTCCCTCGCGGATGACGAGCACGTTCACCCCGGCCACGGTCTCCTCGCGGAAGAACCCGACGACGTCGGCGGACAGGTCGCGCGAGGACACGGCGTGCTGCTTGTCGGCGAGCGAGTTGATGGTGTCGATGCGCGCCTTCAGCCGCCCCGCGCGCTCGAAGTCCAGCTCGGCGGCGGCCTCCTGCATTTCCGTGGTCAGCTCGTCGACAAACTCGCGGTGGTTGCCGGCCAGGAAGCGCTCGATGCGCCGCACGTTCACGGCGTACTCCTCGGGCGCAATGGCCCCGCAGCAAGCGCCGGGGCCCAGGCCCACGTGGCAGTCGAAGCAGGGACGTGCGTCGCGCTTCAAAAAAGCGAGCGGGTCCTTTTCCAGCGCGCGAGTGAGCCCTCGCCAGTCGGCGCAGGTGGCGGCGCACAGGGGCACCACGCGTCGGGCGATGTCGATCATCTCCCGGGCGGCGCGGGCGTCGGTGAAAGGACCGAAGTACTTCGTGTCGGACTTGTGTTTCTCGCGGGTGTACTTGATGGCCGGGAACACATCGCCTTTGGTGAGCGCGATGAAGGGGTAGCTCTTGTTGTCCTTGAAGTCCGCGTTGAAAAACGGGCTGTACTGGTTGATGAGGTTCTTCTCCAGCACGAGCGCCTCGTGCTCGTTGTCGACGACGAGGTAGTCGAAGGAGTCGATGGCCTCCACGAGCAAGGGAATCTTCGCGCGATCGTCCTGGAAGTTCACGTACTGGCGCATGCGCGCCCGCAGCTGCTTGGCCTTGCCGACGTAGATGACCTCGCCGGCGGCGTCTTTCCACAGGTACACGCCGGGCTCGGTGGGCACTGCTTCCAGCTCGCGCTTGATGCGCGCGAGCTTCTGCTGCTGGGTCTCGCGGGGGCGGCCGGATTTGGCGCGACCGCCTTCGCCCACGGCTTCCGCGACGGCTGCCTCGTCGACCGCCCCCATGGCGGGCGCGTCGTCTCCGTCGTCCGCCCAGACTGCCTCCGCGACGGTCTCATCGGCAGCGTTGCCCGCGGCTTCATGATCGCGCACGGCGCGGGCGAGCGTCGGCCTCATGCGGCCCTCGCGCTCCAACTCGTCGGGGTATTCGTTTTCCCAGGAAATTCGTTCTTTACTCATGGGTGCAGTATACCCGCAGATTCCAGCCTGTGTCCTTCCAGACGATTTCTCACCCATTTTTTCGCCAAAAATTGCGATTGTTAGCATCACGAGGATGACATCCAGTTGGTATTGGCCTTTCTTGCGAAGATCTCACCACGACATATAACGTTTCGCGACTATTTTAAACCTGATCTGCTCCGCGAAGGAGAGAAAGCATCGATCATTCTGCTAACAATCGAAATTTTTCAGAAAAAATCGCCATGGAGATTTTCCCAAGACGTCTGAACATTCCGTACCGCTTGAAGAGAAACGCCTATAGCCGTGGTAAGTTGTTGTTTTGCACTTGAACCGGAGGGTCTTTTGAATAGGGAACGAACTGAAACCAGCTTGGGCGCCACTGGCCGTTCGCGAGCGACGGATGCGCTGCGGCGCAGCGTCTTCTTCGCGCTCGCCGTCGTTTTGGGCTTTCTGCTCCTCGAGCTGCCGTGGAACGGCGATGTCTTCGCCATTCCCCAGCGCTACGTCATCGACAACCTGCTCATCCTGGGGCTGGGCTGCGCCATCGTGTTTCTGGCAGGACAGCGCACCCGCACATCGCTGGCCGTCTTCACGGGCTTTTGCCTGCTGTGGGGCACCGCCAACTTCTTCATCATTACCTTCAAGGGGCAGCCCATCGTGCCGGCGGATCTGTTCGCCCTCGGCACCGCCGCCTCCGTGGCCGGTGGTTACAGCCTGTTTCTCACCGGTCGCCTCGTGTTCTGCTGGGCGCTGTTCGCCGCCTATTGCGTCGCCTTGGCGAAGCTGTGCCCCCAACGAAAGCGCGCTCGCTGGGACGTAGCCGCCAACGTGCTGGCGGCGTCCCTGCTGGTGTGCCTCGGCACCATGCAGTACCAAGCCATCGACATCAAGAGCGACTGCGACGTAACCGTGGACGTATGGGATGTGCGCGGCTCCTACGCCACCCAGGGCACCGTGCTCTGCTTCCTCTCGCGGGCCCAGGAGCTGACGCCCAAGCCCCCCGAGGGCTACTCCGCCGAGGCCGTGGACGCCATCCTGGCGCCTTTCGCCGCCGATCCGTTGACGGACTCGGACGACGCGGTGGCAGAGTCCCCCTCGCCCGACACAACGGGCAACCAAAACTCAGCGGCGCCCACCACTAGCGATGCAGCGCCGGAACAGCCCGAAGCACTCCCCTACGACGGGCCCAACGTCATCGCCATCATGAACGAGACGTTCTCCGATCTCTCCGAATACCCCGGCCTTGAGGGAACAAACGCCGCACCGACGTTCTTCCACGAGGTGGCCGACGATTCCCTGGCCGCGGGCGACGTGTACGTCTCGGCCATGGGCGGGGGCACCTGCAACAGCGAGTTCGAGTTCCTCACCGGCGCCTCCATGGGCAACATGGGCGGCGGCGTGTACCCCTATGTGCTCTACGATTTGGAAGGGGTGGACAACCTCGCCTCCTACTTCCGCAGCCTGGGGTACGGCACCCACGCGATTCACCCGGCCGAGGCGGCCAACTGGCGGCGCGACCGCATCTACGAGCAGCTCGGATTCGACACGTTCGACGACATCACCACCATGGAAGACGCCGACACCTTCCGCGACCTCGTCACGGATCGCGTCACCTACGAGCGCGTGCTGGAGAAGATCGACGAGGGAGAGGGGCCCCAGTTCGTCTTCGATGTCACCATCCAGAACCACGGCGGATACGACACGGGGCTCGTTCCCGCCGCCGATGCCGTGCATCTGGAATCGGACGAGGTGGAAAACCCCGAGGTGGACGAGTTTCTGGCGGCCATCCGGCGATCGGACGAGGATCTGCGCTGGCTCGTGGACGAGCTGAACGCGCGGGACGAGCCCACCATCGTCGTGTTCTTCGGCGACCACCAACCCGGCTTCGCCGACTGGCTCTTCGAGGAAACCTTTGGCAAGCCCGTGGAGAGCGCCAGTTTGGAAGAGGTGCAGGCACGCTACCGGACGCCGTATTTCATATGGGCGAACGCTGCGGCCCGCGGGAAGTACGGGGACGCGCTCACGCGCATCGAGGACGCCGATGTCACGAGCTTGAACTATCTTTCAAGCTTGCTTCTGGATGCGACGGGGCTGCCCCGCGACTCCCGCGCCCTGTACCGATCGGCTCTGCGCCAGGCGCTGCCCGCCGTGAACCTGAACGGATACCGGGATGCCGAGGGAACGTGGCACTGGTTCGGCGAGGCCGTGGAAACCGACGCCCAGCAGAAGGCCGAGGATGCCCTGAAGTCCTACGCCATCGTCCAGTACGACCAGCTCTTCAAAGACCGCTCGAACCGATAGGCTCGCCCCCGACTCGACCCGATTTCGCTACAAATTCTCCCGGACCCAGGCTATGTTGGACTGGACAGTGGCGATGAGCTCGTCGGTGCTCTCGAAGGCGCGCATGGGGCGCAGCCATTCGATGAACTCCACCTCGATGTCCTGGCCGTAGATGTCCTCATCGAAATCGAGGAGGTGCACCTCAATGTTCTCCTTAGCCGTGTCGGCGAAGGTAGCGGGAACGCCCACGTTCACGGCCGCCTTGTAGCGGGCGCCTTCCACTACGGCATAGCAGGCGTACACCCCCTCGCCGACGGCGAGAAGCATGGGAGGCACCTCCAGGTTCGCCGTGGCGAAGCCGAAGTCGCGGCCCTCGCCGCGGCCCGGGCGCACGAGACCCGAAAGCTCGTAGGGGCGCCCCAGAAGGTCGGCCGCCTCGCGGGCCCGACCCTCGGACAGAAGGCCGCGGATGCGCGTGGCCGTCACGGGGCGGCCGCCCTCGGCGACCAGCTCGTGGCCGTGCACCTCCATGCCGCGCTCGGCGCCCCACACACGTAAGCTCTCCACATTGCCCGCGGCCTTGCGACCGAAATGGAAGTCGCTGCCGATGTGAATGTGGCTCGGCACGCCGCCGCCGAAGCAGGCGTCGAGGAAGTCCTCGGGGCTCTGGGCCGCGAACTCGCGAGAGAACGGCAGCACCACGACCGCGTCCACGTCCAGCTCGGCCAGCTTGGCGATGCGCGCCTCGTTGGTCATGAGCTTCTTCAACCGCGCGGAGGCGAACACCTCGTCGGGATCGATGTCGAAGGTGATGACGGCGCTCGCGCGCCCCTCCTCGCGGGCTGTGTTCACCGCCTCGCCGATGATGAAGCGATGCCCCTCGTGGACGCCGTCGAAGACGCCGAAGGCCACCGAGGCGCGATCGAGCAGGGCCTCGTCGAAGGCGGGATCGTTCCTAGAGATCACTGCAGCCACGGGAAACTCCAATCGGGAACACGCAGCGGGGGGCGAAGCGCCCCTTATCGCTCTGATACTCGTATAATGCCACGATGCGGTTGTCGGCCACAAGGGCCACGATCTCGCCATTTGCCGGAGGTTCGCAGCTGGGGCGCACCCCCGCCGTGCAGGCGCACAGCTCCGCCGCCGGATCGACGCTGCGGCGCTCGAAGAGCTCCACGGCGCGCCCGTCCAACGGGTTGCCGTTGCGCACCCGCGCCGCGGCGGCGTCGTCCAGATAGATGAAACGCATACCGAGCACCTTCAACGGATCCAGGGCGGCGCGCTCCCCCATCTCCTCCAAGACCTCCAGCGTCACGCAGTCGGCGATGCCGATCGCGCCGGCCGCTGTCCGGCGCAGCGCTCCCACGTGTGCCGGGCACCCCAGGCTGTTGCCGATGTCACGGGCGAGCGCACGGATGTAGGTGCCCTTCGACACCTTGAAGGCGATGTCCCAGCGAGCCGGTTCTGTGCCATCGGCGCCCCCGATGCCCAAAAGCTCGGCGGAGTACACCTCGATGTCGCGCGGCGCTAAGTCGATGACGCGACCCTTGCGCGCCGCGTCGCAGGCCTTGGTTCCCCCCACCTTGATGGCGGAGTACACCGGCGGCAGCTGCTTGGATTTCCCCACCAAACCGCCCACGAAGACGCTCGCGAAGAACGGGTCGAACACCTCATCGGGCACCTCTCCTGTGCGGATGACCTCCCCGTCGCAGTCGTCGGTATCGGTGGCGGCGCCGAAGACGACCGAGACCACGTAGGACTTGTCGTGGCCGGTGAGAAATTGATCGAGCCGGGTGGCCGGCCCCACGCACAGGGGCAGCACCCCCGAGGCGAGCGGATCTAAGGTGCCCGTGTGCCCGATGCGCTTCTCGCCGAAGATGCGCCGGGCGCGGCTCACCACGTCGTGGGAGGTCATGCCGCTCGGCTTGTCCACGGCCAGCACGAGGCACAGATCGGTCGTCCCCCGCTTCACAGGCGCTCCTCCGGCAAGGTCGGGCTCTCGATGCCCAAACGGCGCGCGACGGTCTCCACGGCCCCGCGCAAATCATCGTGAATGGTGAATCCGGCCGCGGCTTTATGTCCGCCGCCGCCGAACTCGCCGGCGATGGCGGCCACATCGGTGTCGTCCTTGGAACGGAAGCTGCCGCGCACCTCTCCCTCCTGCTCTCGCAGCATGCAGGCGACGCGCACGCCGCGCAGTGAGCGCAGAAGATCGATCATGGGTTCCGCGTCGGCCTTCACGGCCCCGCACTCGGCGAAATCGGCGAGCGAGAGCCACGATATCACCGCCTCGCCGTCGCCGGACAGGCTCATATGGCCCACGGTGCGCCCCTCAAGCTCGATGGAGGCGAGGGTGCGGTTCTGGTAGAACTCCCGCGCGATCTCCCCGGGCCGCGCGCCAGCGGCCACCATTTCGCACGCGCCCTTGAACGCGGCGGCATCGGTGTTGCCGTGCTGGAAGCGACCGGTATCGGTCATGAGCCCCGTGTAGCAGCAGGCGGCGATGACGCGGTCGCGGTCGGCGCCCAAACGCGCCGCCAGCTCCCAGATGAGCAGCGACGTGGAGGCGGCATCCGGATCGGTGTAGCTGAGCTCGCTCATGGCCCGGGGCACGGCATGATGATCCACGGTGACCGTGAAGGGCGCCGCCGCATGCAGGCGCGCCCCATCGCCGAGCCGCTCGGGCGTGGGCACGTCCACGGCGATAAAGCACTCGCAGGGCCCATCGAAGCGCGCAGCGGGGACGAGCCCGTCGGTCCCGGGGAGGAACGCAAGATCGCTCGGCGGCTCCTCGTCGCGGGCGAGCACGCACGTGGCCTGTTTGCCCAACTGCCGCAGGGCCCAGGCGAGCCCCAGAGCCGAGCCCAGGCAGTCGCCGTCGGGGCTCACATGGCCGCCGATGACGAAGTGGTCGCGCTCGACGAGCGCCGCGGCGATTTCGGAAAGCGTCGTGTTGGTCTGGGGCGTCACCGTCATGGGGCTAAAACTCCCGATCTTCCCCGATGGTCTCTTCCTCGATGCGCTTCTCCTGATGCTCGCGCTCGGAATTCAGCGCCTGAGAGATGGCGTCGGCCTGATCGACGGACTTATCCACATAGAAGCGCAGCTCCGGCGCCACGCGCCAGGAGAGCTTCTTGGCCATGAGCGAGCGGATATGACCCGCAGCGGCCTCGAAGGCGGCCTGGGCCCCGGCGTAGCGCTCGGGATCGGTGGTGTAGTAGACGTTGCAGACGGAACGGTCGTAGCTGACCTCGCAACCGGTGATGGTGACCAGATGGAGGCGCGGGTCGGACACATCGAACAGAAGAATGCTCGCGATCACCTCGCGAGCCTGCTCGTTGACCTTGCGGTTGGAAGCGCTCTGCTTCATGACGTCATCTCCTCAATCGAGGCGGACAGATAGTTTTAGTATAGAGTTGAAACCAAGAGCCATGCGCCAGTCGTGGAAAACTAAGCAAAACTGTAACGGTAGGCGTCGAGGAAGCCCCGTGTCCCCGCGCGCAGGTTGCGCAGCGAACGGAACAGTCCAGTGGACTGTTCCGCCGAGCGAGCCATTGCTTGAGCACGGGGATGCGGGGCTTCCTCGACGCCGGACAGTCGAGTTACTCCGTGCGCTCGACCTCTTTCACCTGGTAGCCCTCGATGGTGTCGCCCACCTTCAGGTCCTGGAACTTCTCGATGCCGATGCCGCACTCGTAGCCCTGCTTCACGGACTTCACGTCGTCCTTGAAGCGGCGCAGCGACGCCATGTGGCCCTCGAAGATGACCGTGCCGTCGCGCACGATGCGCACCTTGTCGTCGCGGTGGATCTCGCCTTCCACGACGTAGCAGCCGGCGATGGTGCCCACCTTCGGCACCTTGAAGGTCTCGCGCACCTCGGCGATGCCGGTGTCCTCTTCCACGATATCCGGCGACAAAAGACCCACGCGCGCGGCGTTGATGTCCTCGATGGCCTGATAGATGACGCGGTACAAGCGGATGTCCACCTTCTCCTTCTCGGCCTGCTGGCGGCTCTTGCCCGTGGGACGGACGTTGAAGCCGATGATGATGGCGTCGGAGGCGGCGGCCAGGGTGACGTCGGTCTCGGTGATGCCGCCCACGGCCGAGTGCACGATGTTGATGCGCACCTCGGACTGGTCCATCTTGTCGAAGGCGTCGCGCAGAGCCTCGATGGAGCCCTGGACGTCGGCCTTCACGATGAGGTTCAGATCGGTGGTCTTGCCGTCCTCGATGCGGCTGAACAGGTCGTCCAGACTCATGTGGCTCTTGGTCTCCTGGGCGGCCAGGCGGGCGCGCAGCGCGCGCTCCTCGGCCAGCTTGCGGGCGTCGCGCTCGTCCTCGAAGACGCGGAACTCGTCGCCGGCGGTGGGCACCGAGTTCAGGCCCAGGATCTCCACCGGGTCGGCGGGCTTCGCCTCGGCGACGTGCTCGCCGCGCGGGTTCACCAGAGCGCGCACGCGGCCGTAGCTCGTGCCGGCCACGACGACGTCGCCGGTGTGCAGGGTACCGCGCTGGATGAGCACCGTGGCCACAGGACCGCGACCCTTGTCCAGGTTCGCCTCGATGACGAAACCGGAGGCCGAAGCGTCCGGGTTGGCCTTCAGCTCCAGCACGTCGGCCTGCAGGATGATGGTCTCCAGCAAGTCGTCGATGTGCAGCTTCTTCTTGGCCGACACCTCGACGAACATGTTGGAGCCGCCCCACTCCTCGGGGATGACGCCGTACTCGGTGAGCTCCTGGCGCACACGGTCGGGGTTGGCGCCGGGCTTGTCGATCTTGTTCACGGCCACGACGATGGGCACCTCGGCGGCCTTGGCATGGTTGATGGCCTCGATGGTCTGCGGCATGACGCCGTCGTCGGCGGCCACCACGAGTACGATGACATCGGTGACCTGGGCGCCGCGGGCGCGCATGGCGGTGAAGGCCTCATGGCCCGGGGTGTCGATGAAGGTGATCTGGCGGTCGCCGATGTTCACCACCGACGCACCGATGTGCTGGGTGATGCCGCCGGCCTCGCTGGCCACCACGCCGGTATCGCGGATGGCGTCCAGAAGCGAGGTCTTGCCGTGGTCGACGTGGCCCATGACGGTGACCACGGGGGGACGCGGCTTCAAATCGGCCTCGGAGTCGTTGTACACCACAGCGTACTCCTCCTCCGGCGACACGACGCGCACCTTGCGGCCCATGTCGTCGGCGATGAGCTCCATGGTCTCGTCGCTCATGGTCTGGGTGAGCGTGAGCACCTGGCCGAGCATGAACAGGCGCTTGATGACGTCATTGGGCTGCACGCCCAGAAGCTCGGCGAACTTGGCCACCGACGCGCCCTGCGGGATCTCCACCACGGAGTCGTCCAGCACCAGCGTCGGGTCAAGACCACGCTCGATGGCCTCGAGCTCGGCGCGCTCGCGGGCCTCCGCCTCGCGTTTCTCCTTGCGCTTCTTGCGGCGGCCCTCCCCCTCGTGGGTGTTGGCCGCGGCCACGGCGGCGCGGGCCTCGGCGAGCACCTTGTCGCGCTGCAGCTTCTCGGCCTGCACGGCCATCTGGGCGTAGCGGTCCTCGCCGGCGGTCATCTGGGCCTCGAGCTCGGGCACCACCTGGTGAGCCCCGCCCTTCTTGCCCTTCTTGCCGCCGCGGGGGGCGCGGGTGTCGGCCTGGGCGCTCTTGGCCGCCTCCATGCGCTGCTTCTCGGCCTCGATCTGCGAGAGCAGCGAGTCGAAGTTGTTCTTGGGACGGGACGGCGCGGGAGCCGGGGCCGGACGGGCCGGGGCAGGCGCGGGCGCGGCCTTCGCGGGCTTCTTGTGTCCGCGGCGCAGGGCCTCTTCCACGGCGCGCTTCTTGGCCACCTCGGCGGCCGCCTTTTCGGCGCGGGCGCGGGCCCGGGCCTCCTGGCGCTCGCGCTCGACGCGCTCCTTCTCCGAGGCGATCTGCTGCTCGAGGCTCGCGAAGGCGGAGGGCTGCTTGGGCGCCTGCTTGCGCGCCGGGTGCTCCTCGCCCTCGGCGTCGTCGTCGGAGCGGGATTCCTCGCGGCGGGCGCGGGCGGCCTCGCGCTCGGCGAGCTCCTTTTCCCGCGCGGCCTTGCGCTCGGCCTCCTCCTCGGCGCGCTTGCGCTCGGCCTCCTCCTGCTCGGCGGCCAGCGCCGCGGCCTCCTCGGCCTCGAGGGCGCCGGCGCGGGCGCGGATCTCCGGCTCCAGGTTCTTGCGAATCTTGTCAACGTAGGCGTCGTTGAGCATGCTCGCATGGGACTTCGCCGGTATCTTCATCTCTTTCAGGCGATCGAGCAGATCCCCGCTCGACATATCGAATTCCTTCGCCAACTCGTGTACGCGCATGCTGGCCATATATCACTCCTCATTCTTTCCCGGTGCCTCGGCGAGGGCAAGCTCGCGAAGAACGCGCTCGTAATCTTCGTCGGTCACTTTGCAGCGCAGGGCGCGCTCAAGCTTCCTGGTCTTTCTCGCCGCGGCGAGGCAGTCCTCAGAGCAGACGTAGGCGCCGCGGCCGGCGAGGCGGCCCGTAGGGTCGAAGCTCACAAGGCCCTCGCCGTTGCGCACGATGCGGTGAAGCGCGCCCTTCCCAAGGGTCGCGCCGCAGCCGATGCAAGTGCGCTGGCGCTTTGTCGTCTGTGCTGCCATCAGGCTCTACCCCTTAGGCCTCTGCCTCGGCATCGGCATGGACGCCG
This sequence comes from uncultured Adlercreutzia sp., assembly GCA_902478715.1. Lineage (GTDB taxonomy): Bacteria > Actinomycetota > Coriobacteriia > Coriobacteriales > Eggerthellaceae > Adlercreutzia. The sequence continues at coordinate 1,703 of CABSMC010000036.1, read as the reverse complement.
CAGTACTGGCTGTTCGGTCGGGCGTGGTTGCGGCAGCGGTTGCCGTCCTCGTCGACGAAGATGCAGAAGCCGTCGTCCTCCTCCACCTCGTCGTCCATCTCGACATCGACCAAAGACGCGCCCTGGAAGCTCTGGGGCTTGATGTCGATGTGCCAGCCGGTGAGGCGGGCGGCCAAGCGCGCGTTCTGCCCCTCCTTGCCGATGGCCAGCGACAGCTGGTCGTCGGGCACGATGACCGTGGCGTAGTTGTTGTCCTCGTCGATGCTCACGTGGCTCACCTTCGCCGGCGACAGGGCGTTGGCCACGTAGACCGCCGGGTCGGGGCTCCACTGGATGACGTCGACGCGCTCGTTGCGCAGCTCCTCGACCACCATGCGGACGCGGGAGCCCTTCGGCCCCACGCAGGCGCCCACCGGATCCAGGTTCGCCTCACGAGAGAACACGGCCACCTTGGAACGGGCGCCGGGCTCGCGGGCCACGGACTTGATCTCCACGACCCCCTCGTAAATCTCCGGCACCTCGATCTCGAAGAGACGGCGGATGAGGTCGGGGTGGGTGCGGGAGACGACGATGGCCGGGCGCGCCTGCTCGCCGCGGGCGCGGGGCGCGTCGGCGTTGGGGTTGCGCACCTCGATGATGAGCACTTTCAAGCGCTGGTTGTGGCGGTAGTGCTCGTTGGCCGGGCGCTCGTTGCGCTCGCCCGGGTTGCGCTTGGCGTCGTAATGGGGCAGCTCCGCCTCGACGCCCTCGCGGATCTTGATGATGGTGAAGTCCGGCGTGCCCTGCAGCACGGTGCCCGTGACCAAGTCGCCCACACGGCCGCGGAACTCATCGTAGATGGACTGGCGCCCGGCCTCGCGCACGAGCGAGGAGATGACGCCCTTGGCGTTCTGGGCGGCGATGCGGCTCACGTCGTCGGGGGTGACGTCGCGCTCCTCGAACTCGCTGTACTCGCCGGTCTCCTCGTCGGGCTCACCCACGGGCACGAGCTCGTAGACGTAGATCTTACCGGTCTGGCGGTCGATGGTCACGCGCGCGTCCCATTCCAGATCGAGGATGCGCTCGTAGCTCTTCGCCAGGGACTGTTCCAAGCGCTCGATGAGGTAGAACTCGTCGATCTTGCGTTCGTGGGCCAGTGCCTGCAAGGCCTCGATCAGTTCTGAAGTTGCCACGTATCTAATCCTTTCCCTAGGCGCTGAAGTCGATGGTGCCCTTAACGCGGGCCTTTTTGATGTTGTCGTACGGAATGCGGAAGGTGCCGGCGCCGTCCACGGCCACGGCGACGCAGCCGTCCTCAAAGCCGAGGAGCTCGCCGGAAAACGAGCTGCGGCCGTCGATGGGGCCGGTCGTCTTCACCGTCACCGTCTCGCCGGCAAAGCGCGCGAAGTGCTCCGGCGTGCGCAGCGGCCGGTCGATGCCCGGAGAGGACACCTCCAGCATGTAGGCCCCGGGGAACGGGTCCAGCTCGTCCATGACGTCCCCGACCCAGGCCTGGGTGCGGGCCAGCTCGTCGAAGCTGATGCCGCCTTCCGCATCGATGTAGACGCGGATGGTCGGCGCTTTCTTCGAGCCGACGATCTCCACCGTGACGATCTCGACGCCCTCGGAGGCCGCTCGGGGCTCCAGGACGGAAAGAAGCGATTTCTCCTTGGCCGTCAGCACCTCGTCTGCCTCCTTTTCCGTTGCCTACGCTCCCATACTTT
>CABSMC010000035.1 GCA_902478715.1 uncultured Adlercreutzia sp. | reverse complement strand
GCCACGAACATGGTGGCCATCATGTCCATGGAGATCTCCATGATGTTGGGGGTGCCGGCGGTCTCGGGCAGCGAGCTTTCCACCTGGTTGATGGCCGAGGACACCTTCACCATGGCCGAATCCATGTCGGTGCCGTCCTCGAATTCCAGAAAAACCATGGCGTAGTTGTTGGCCGACTGGCTCATGACCGACGAGACACCGTTCACCGTGGAGAGCGCGCCCTCCAACACGTCGGTCACCTCGGTCTCCACCTTCTCGGCCGAGGCGCCCGGGTCGGTGGCGATGACGGCCAGGTACGGTATGTCCATGTCGGGCATGAGGTCGGTCTTCATCTTCGTGAGGGACACGCCGCCCAAAATGAGGCAGATGATCACCGCCACCACGATGAGATAGGGATGCTTGACGCTGAATCGTGAGAGCATGAGGCCTGCTTTCGCCTGGTTCTTATCTCCGTCCCGGATGCGCTACCCGCAGGCGGCTTCTGCTATACTCTCAACCACGAAGGCGCCTGAAAGCGCACCTTCACCCGCGGAAATCCGGTGCCGTCATTTTATAACAGGTACCTGATATACTTTGCGGGTTCGCAATTACTCCATGGAAGGAAAGGCCCCGGTTCCCATGTCGTCCCGCAATCACCCGATGCACGATGTTCCTCGTGCGGCATCGCCAGCATGCCCCTTCCACGAGCTCCCGCGCCCCCTCGTGCCTGTTGGCGATGGCCCCGACGACGAGCTGAATCGCTCCATCACGTTGGAACTTCTGGCTCTCTTCCACGACGCCATCCATCGCTACGCCATGAGGCTTCTGGCCCTGGAAGTCTCCCCGCTCGCCAACCCCCTGCGCGGGCAGGGCCAGGTGATCGCCCTGCTGAAACAAGGGGACGGTCTCACCACCAAGGAGATAGCCCAGCTTTTGGGCATTCGCACGGCCTCACTCAATGAGCTTCTGGTGAAGCTGGAGGCCAAGGGCCTCATCACACGCAGCCGATCCGATGCCGATGGGCGCGTGACCGTGGTAACCCTCACCGATGCCGGCCGCGCCGTTGAGCAGGCCCCCTTCGTTGCCGAGATGCAGGCGTTCTTGGGCGAGATGGGCAGCTTCTACGACACGCTGACCGGCGAGGAGAAGCAGTCGCTGGCCGGCATGCTGCACGAAATCGACAAGGCCATGCGCCGCGCCGTTCCCGAGGAAACGCAGATGGGAAGCGCGCACGTCATGGGAGCGGACGCGACCGAAGCTGCAGCCAAAATGCCCGAAGTCGATGACGAAAGCCTTGAGGATCGCATTATCCGCAACCTGGAGATGTGGGGCACCCTTTCCAAGCTGGCTCGCGCCCTCGACCTCGACCCTCGCCGCGATACGTAAGAAGGCCGGCCTTCCACCTCGAAGCTTACTTGCCGGAAATACGGCTCTGGGTATGATGGGCATGACGCGGCGAATGGTAGACTGTACCTATCGCTTAGCATATACGTCATCCCAGGAGAATCTATGAGCACTTTCGCCTTGCCCCGCACCAGTACCGCCGCGCATCCGCGTCTTCAGCGCAAGCGCCTCGCCGCGCTCGTCCTCGCCGGACTCCTGGCGGCGAGCGTCGGCACTCTGGCCGGCTGCGCATCCAGCCACCCCATCACGAAATCCGGCGAGCAGTGCGCTTCCTGCCACAGCGATGGCCGCGCCGCCGTAGAGGGCATCGGCTCGGCCAGCGCGACGGAGACGGGCCTCACCTTCGCCGTAGAAAGCGGAGCCGAGGAGGTCTACCTCTGTACCGCCGCCGTGGCCGAGGACGGCACCGTCATCCCCTCCCGCGACCGCACGCTGTCTGCCGACGAGCTCGGCGCCGTCACGGTGAGCCGCCCGGGGCTCTACGCCCTGTGCACGGGGGACATCGCCTCCCCTTCCGCCACCGTCCTCATAAACGCCACCGAATCCGGCCCCGCCGACGCCGTCGTAAAGCTATAGGCTACCCCGCACAAACCCGCGCTGCAACGTGCGCCTTCCCCTATTCACCGCAAATTCTGCGGCGAATAGCTTGCTAATCGCCGCATTGAACGATATGATCACCCTATGCTTCTTTACGAACATAGCCATTGGACTGACTTCACCTGGGACGACGCTGTCATCGCACCTCTTCTGAGCGACGTCCGCTTCGCCCAAGGAAAGCTTTTGGGGCGCGTGGCCGATCTTGGTTTCACCGTTGATACCCCTTTGGAGGTCGACGCGCTTTCGTCGGAGATCGTAGCCTCTTCACGCATCGAGGGCGTGGCTCTCGACGCGAAAGCAGTTCGCTCCTCAGTCGCGCGGCAACTCGGTCTAGATGACTTCGACAGAACGGTTTCCACTCATACCGTGGACGGAGCCGTCTCCGTCATGCTGGACGCCACGCAGAACTTTGCGGAGCCGCTTACCTCCGATCGCCTGTCCGCCTGGCACGCCGCCCTGTTTCCCACTGGTTATAGCGGGCTTCATAAGATCACCGTTGCCCACTGGCGAACAGCACCCATGGATATCGTAAGCGGCCCCATCGGCCACGAAAAAATTCACTACACAGCACCCGATGCCGCCAGAGTGCCGCACCTCATGGACGAGTTTATCGCTTGGTTCAACGAAAGCAGTACCGCACCTCTAGCGAAAGCTGCCATCGCCCACCTGTGGTTTCTCACTGTTCATCCCTTCGACGACGGCAACGGCCGCATCGCCCGCGTTCTCACCGAAATGCTCCTAGCGCGAAGCGACGACAGCCCACGTCGCTTCTACAGCATGGCCTCCTACATCTTGAACCACCGCGAAAACTACTACGCTGCCCTGGAAAAGGCCCAGCACGGCACTTCCGATATCACTGAATGGCTTCGCTGGTTTCTGGAGGCTCTCCTGCATTCGTTGCAGAGCGGTGAGTCGGCTGTGAACGAAGCACTCGCACGATCGGCGTGGTGGCATGCCATTGAGGGAGTTTCCCTCAATGAGCGACAGCGCCTTGTGCTGCAAAAGCTTCTCGGCTCCTTCGAAGGTAAGCTCACCACGCGCAAGTGGGCGAAGCTCTGCAAAGTTTCCCCCGACACCGCCCTGCGCGACATCAACGATCTTGTAGCGAAGGACCTGCTCGTCCGAGACGACGCAGCCGGCGGTCGTAGCACTTCCTACAAGCTGGCGGAATAACCCATTTCGACAAAGGCCAGAGCCCTCCTCCGACGTGGCCCGCGTTTGCAAGGGGTTTGGGGATAGCGAACCACGTCGGGGGAAGGCTCTGGCACAATCACAGGATCTAATCGATTGTCCTCCCCCGTCAACGAAAGCAGCGAGGGGTCAAGACCAAGTTAACGACGACGCCACTCAAAGAAACCTACCGGCACCTTCGGAAGCGCTCTTGTGGAAACCCATTTAATAGAGCATGAACACCGAAAGCCCTGCGCTATAGAACGCGACTCTCATGCATACGGCTCCGACGAGCACGCACGCCACAGCGATGGAACCCCCTATCTTCCAGGAAGCGGGATCGCCCTTGCGCCGTGCCAGCAATGCGCAGACCATCGGAACCACCGCCCCGACGGCGACCGCCCCGCCCCAAACAAGGGGAATGCTGTTTGCAAGCATTGAGGACGCATCGACCATACCCGCACTGGGCTGCGTCGGATCGAAGTAGTAGCCGATCTCAACAAACGAGCTGCCCGCCATAGACAGGAAGGAGCCGAACGCCACGGAAGCTACGACGGCAGCGGCGGCGCCTACTATCGCCGGCATAGCCACAGGAGTAAGATCGTCGCCAACCGAGGCCATAATGACAGCCATGGTCAGCGGGCCGAAGGCGAGCGCATTGCCGAGCATGTAGAGCACCCACAGCACCGTATCCCAAGCAGGACGCGCCGCCATAAGATAGGAATGCGCGACGACCAGAACGAAGACGACGGACACGATCACCGACACCCAACCCAGCCATGCGGGAACCGTCGAGCCATCGCTCGACTTACGCATTGCAACGAGGTAGGCGATGGCCACAAGAGCAAGCATTACGATGGCGATGAGCTCCTGAGTGATACCCGAAGTAATATGGCCGAACCCGTTGAAGATTCTCTCCCAGTGCTCCAAATGAAAGAACACGGCAACTCCCCCGATGCCAAGCAACACGGCGGAGACGACCCAGGCCGTCATCTGCGCCTTGGCGGCCTCTCCCCGCGTCGCAAGCAGAGCTTGCGTGCCGAACAAACCCGCCGACCACGTGACCAGCGTGGTGAAAATGATCAAAGGCCATTGAAGTTCCATGGCTTACTCGCCTCCTCGCCAGGTCATGTCGCGCAAGATATACGCGAAGGACGGACCGTTGCCCACATCCGGCAAGTGGTATACATCCGAGTCATCAAACGGATCCACATCATCGAGCAGCGAGACACGGGCCTGCTCAGCCAAAGCGGAGTAACCCCTATCGCCGCCGAAGCGCACTGCCGGCCCAACCATAGCTTCGAAGCCCGCATCGAGATCGCCGAAGAAACGAGCACGACCACCGCATTGAGCCACGCACTGGGGCAGCTCGCCCTGGGCAACTTTCTGCTCACACAGGGTACATTTCTCCACAACACGCTCCTCTTCGTTTAGATAGCGCACTCCATAGGGACAAGCCATGGCGCAGAACTGGCAGCCAATGCACTTCTCTTTATCCACTTGCACTGTGCCATCATCAAGCTTGTGAGAGGCCCCCGTCGGGCACACTTTCACGCATTCCGGATTCGTGCAATGCTGGCATTGGACGGGGAGGAAGTACATTTCCACATCCGGGTACTGCCCCGAACCGTCCTCGGCTGGATTCGGCCCGATTCGCAGCACCTTGTTCCAGTAGTTGCCAATAGGCACATGGTTAACCGCCTTGCACGCCACCGAGCAGGCCAAGCAGCCCACGCAGCGATCGAGATCGGTCACGATCGTGTATTGAGTCATAGGGCTAATCCCTCCCCTCGTACGTCGGCTGCCACTCCTTGAGGCGAGGGTCGTCGGACGTATGGATGATAGGTGTGCCATCGTTGCCGCAAGGCACTGGATTCCCGAAGGGGGAATTCTCAGGCGTTGCCTTATATATCTTGCAGAGGTAAGCTCTCAGGTTGGAAGAGCCGCTGTGGGGATCTTGCACCGTGTAATCAGTGATGCAGTTGATGCAGGACAGCTCGAAACCGTGTCCCGCCTGATTCAGCTCGGGGTACCACCACTGATGCTCGGCGTTAATCACTCCTTCGGCAACGCCATAGTACAAATCGGCAGTTTGGCGGATTTTGCCTTCCGGCGTCTCTATCCAGACCCAATCGCCCTGCTCTATGCCCAGACGCTGGGCGTCAACTGGATTGATCTCAACGCGCGGCACAGGCCACTGCTCGCGGCACCAAGGCAGCTGGCGATGCTCGTTGTGGAAATACACGGGAATGCGCCGCCCCGTCGTGATGACGAAGGGATACTCCTTGTAGCGCTCGGGGTCGGATACGGGCGAATGGGCAGGCTCAGTGAAGGTAGGTAGGTTCCATATCCCTTCAGGATGATGGGATTCCATAATGGTCGACCAAAGCTCGTGTTTCTTCGTGGGCGTCTTCCAACCAGGCTTGCCGTTGTTCAGAATACCCATTTCGTAGCGGCGATACGTGCCCCACACTTCAGGGTACTCGGCTTTGGCGTCCAACCATCCGTTTTTCTGGAACGCTTCGCTGTACTCTTTCCAAGTCTGACCCGAGTCCTTCACCGCGTCGTTCAATATCCATTCGGCGTCCGGCCAAGGATTGTCCTCCTCAGTCGTAAAGGGAACGCCCATGCCCTTGCAGATGCCCACCAGGATGCCGGGATCCCATAGGCACTCAGCCGGTGGCTCGATGCACTGACAGGTAGCACCGTAGGCACCAGAGGCGCCTTGAGATTCTCGAGGAGCGGAAAGCTCGAGCCAGTGGCAGGCGGGCAGCAAGATATCGGCGGCATCCGTTGCCGGCGCGTGCCACAGATCAACGCCGACGAAGAAGTCGAGCGAATTCAGTACCTCCCACGTCCATGTCGCATTGCACTGGTTCATGAAGTCGCCCGATTGGCAAATTCCCGCCACCACGGGATATGGAGACCCCGTCTCGATGGCCTTCCAGATGCTGGTGGCATCGGCGTAGCCTCCGAACCACTTGCTCATGGGGAACTTGTCGTAGCCGAGCGTCTTTCCGTAGTCGGGGAAGGGCGCTCCCGGGACATCCGCCGCAAAAAGCGTGTCTCCGCCCGTCGGGGAAATCGCGATGGGCGTTTGCGTAACTCCGCGCTGGCCTCCAGGGACGTCCATGTTCCCCGTAAGCATCGTGAGAGCGTCTATGGCCCGAACGTTCTGGATGGCGTTGCCAGCATGCTCGATGGCCAGCATATAGTGAATGCCGCCATTGCCATAGCCGGTCGAGGGATCGACTGGAGTCGCGTAGGCTGTTGCAGCTCGCACGATTTCTTCGGCGGGCACACCGGTGATGGCCTCGACCCTCTCGGGCGTATACTCGCGGCACACCTCGGCATACCTATCGAGCACGGGACGAACCGTAACGGTACGACCATCTTTGAGCGTTACCTCGAATTCGCCGAATAGCGCGGGATCGATTTCGGGATCGAACGGCGTGGGATCGGGCACCCAACCGGGAGCAACGCCTTCCACCAGGTTCTTCTGCGGCGACGGTCGACCCGCCGTGGGGCGCTTCCAAACCTCCCCCTCCCAAAGCCCCGATTCCACATCGAAGTACGTGAGTTTGTCGGAGAGAGTGTCCCACACCATCATATGCTTGGGATTGCCGCCCTCGACGAGATCCGATTCCTTCAGCAACTTCGTCTTCAATTCCCAAGGCACTCCGGTCATATCGTAATGCTCGGTCCACCCGGAAGGCTCGATGTCCTCGCACACCAAAAACGGGCAATCGGTCCAACGCTTCACGTACAAATCATCCCACAGCCCGTTTTCGATGATGACATTCGCCCACGACATGGCAATGGCCGCATCAGTGCCAGGGCGCAAGTTCATCCAGATATCAGCCATGCGGCCAAGATTCGTTTGGCGCGGATCGACCAGGATATGCGTATCGGCCTTCTTCGCCGCATCAACCGTCGTGCGGCAACTGTCGTCGTAGTTGGAAAGCTCGGAGGCACCTCCCCACTGAACATACACCGAAGGTCGATCAACCGTCGCCAAATAGCTGAACGCGCGAGCGCAAGTCATCTGGGTGGCGAAGTGGCGCGGGCCCTTGCAAACTTGATAGGCATGCATGGTGTTGGGTGTGCCGAGCGCGCGCGGCCAACCGATGATGCCGGCCATGCACCAAATACGGCTCGTGCCTGTCATGCAGAACAGCGACGGACCGCCGTAACGCTCTTTCACCTCGTTGAATTTTTGACCTATCGTCTGAAAGGCCTCATCCCAACTTATCCTCACCCAGCCTGGATCGTCGCTGCCTTTGGCGTTGGTACGCTTCATGGGATAGTGCAGGCGATCGGGATGATAGGCCGCCTGAATGGACGACTGCGATTTACTGCAACAGTTTCCGCTGCTGTGAAAGGCGCTAGGGTCGCCCTCGACCTTGACAGCCCGACCGTTCTCCACGGTAACCCATACGCCGCATTCCATCTTGCCGCATGCTCGACAGCACGAACGAACGCGCTTGACGTCCGAAGCCGCTCCGTCTCCGCCCGTTTCCGCAAGTGCCTGGCCTGTTGCCACACCTGCGCTAGCGGCAACGCCCGCAGCTACACTTGCTTGCACAAACGTGCGTCTTGTTATTGCGGACAGCCTCATTTCATCTCCTCCTCTTCTCTTGGTTGCTTTCGGATCCCCGACGGGAACTGCCTCCAAGTATTCACGGTTGCCTTTGATTTGGCATCGCTTTGCGGAGGGGCAATTGGCGCTGACGCCTCACCTCGCCAAGGGGTAAGCGCAACGGGCCATCACCTCAACAAGGGTATTTTCACTAAAAGAGCTGCTAGAGCGCCGTCAATTGGCATCTCTCGCAGTGGCCACATGCAGGTTTGATATAATTGGCGCATTGAGGGCAGAGGGGAATCATGGCCAAGAAACAGCACAACGATCAGCGAGCGCCAAAGACAGAGGAGCGCGTCTCATCCACCGCCCCAATGCCGGGATTCTCGCGTGATTTTCGCGCAAGCCTCCTACCAGCGCTGGGGCTCACTTTTCTACTTGCATGGCTTTTCGCCCTCTTGCTTGACTTCTCATCGCACCTTGATTCATCGGGACGCGTCGATATCACGCGCGAAGTGGCCGGCATTGTGTTTTCGGCGGCACTCGCCCTCACTTATCTTCTTGCTGCGCGCTATCATCGCATAATCGAGCCCTTTCTCGCTCGTGCGACGGTGCGCGAAGTGTGCCCTATCGCACTTTGCGCCACCACCATAGGCGCAATGCTTCTACCCGAGGCGCTCTCCGAAGGCGCCACGACCATTGTCCTGTGGGGCTGCAGCCTTATCGCCGGAACGGTATCGGCCGCGTTGTTCCTCATGTACGGCGAGTGGTTCAGCCGGCTTTCGATGCGGGCGGCTCTGATCGCTTCCGTGCTGTCGTTCACTGCCTCCAGCATCCTCACCGTCACCGTGCTCTCCGTCCCCGAAGTTGTCTCGCCTCTCATCATGGCGCTTGTACCCCTTCTCTCCGGTTTTGTCGTGCTCCGCTCCGGCAATGTCGATTTCCTCGCATCAACTCCCCCCGAACACGAGGATTCGTCCTCAAGGTCCATTCTACTCGCGAGTCTGTACGCCCTTATCGTTATCTGGGGGTTCGTCAACCGGTTCCTCGCCTACGCCTACGCCTTGGCAGCCAGCAGCCATTCCCTCGCGCCCGGCATGGAAGAATTCCGCAACCTGGGCGCCATCGTTCTCGCATTGGCTGCGGCGCTTCTCGCTGTCGTCCTTCTCGTCTTCCCTCGATTGACGAACGCTTCTCTGCCAAAGCGATTCGCACTTGCCAGCGCACTCGGAACCTGTCTCGTCATACCCGGTGCCATCTCACTTGAGACGCCTGTAGGCCCCATCGGGTTCACGGTCGGCCCAACCGCGTTTTTCATTATGACCATCTGGGTTGTCGGTTACCTGCTCCGCAGGCTTTTCCCAGGGAGGGGACCGGTATTCTTCCCCTTGCTTCTCGCTGCCTGGACGTTCGGAGGCCTCGTCTCCGACATCGCCTTCGCGCTGACGGACATGGGTCAGCTGATAGAAGCTTTCGACGCATTCGCCATTGTCTCGCTCGTCGTTCTCTGTCTGGTCTTCATGAGCTGCCTGGCTATTTTCAACGTCAGAAGTTTGTCTAACGCCACTTTCGAACAAGCAGGCCTGGCTCCCGACACGATCAATCTCGAAGCCGCTTGCCAACAGCTCGCCTCACGCTACGATCTTTCGAGCCGTGAAGCCGAAGTACTGCTCGCATTAGCGCAGGGTCGAAATGCAAGTCATATCGAAAAGACTCTCTACATCTCATACAATACCGTTACCACCCATCGCAAGCATATCTATAGGAAACTCGGCGTGCACTCGCAGCAGGAGCTCATCGACCTGGCAAGAAATACCAGCCTCGAAAATGCTCACCTATAGCCCTCCTGCGGTATTCTTGGCTTCGGCATCAAAGCGGACCCTTTCTGTGCACGTTTTCCTGTCACCGACTCGCAAAAAAAATCGACACCACCCGAGGAGGGAAGCGCCGATTGGGAAAGGAGGGCGAGACGATTGGGAGGGAGAATCGCCCTGTCCGCGAAACACGAGAAGAATTTAGGGGACATTTGCGCTCGATAGCAAGACAACTGTCGCTGCAGCCAGGCTGTAGATGCGGCTCCTATTGCAGCAGCTCCGGCTGGAGCAGAAACGGAATGATTCCCATATAGGCAATACCTTGTTCGTCAGTCCACGGTTGCTGCGAACCACCGATCGCGACATACTTTCGGAAGAAGTCGCTCCGAACTTCACCCACAAAGTGGGAAAGTTCGGAGCCAAATAGTCTGGAAAAATCCTTAGGGATACGCAGGATCCGGAAGCCCTATCCTACTCCCCCGCGAAGGCGCCGGTTTGGCGGTTCCAGAGGCGGGCGTAGTCGCCGCCCTTGGCCACGAGCTCCGCATGAGGGCCGTCCTCCACGATGCGGCCTTCCGACAGCACGACGATGCGATCGAGGCTCGCCACCGTGGACAGGCGGTGGGCGCCCACGATGGCGGTGCGGCCTTCCATGAGCCGGCCCAAAGCCTCCTGCACAGCGGCCTCGCTTTCCGAGTCCAAAGCGCTCGTGGCCTCGTCCAGCACGAGGATGGGGCAGTCGGCGAGCATCGCCCGGGCGATGGCGATACGCTGGCGCTGACCGCCCGACAGCTTCACGCCGCGCTCGCCGGTGATGGTGTCGAACCCCTGGGGCAAATCCTCGATGAACTCGAGCGCGTTGGCCGCCCGGGCCGCCTCGCGAATCTCCTCTATCGTGGCGTCGGGCCGCCCATAGGCGATGTTCTCGGCGATGGAGCGGTGGAACAGCAGCGCCTCCTGGGGCACGTAGGCGATCTGACGGCGGAGACTCTGCTGAGTGACGTCGGCCACGTTCTGGCCGTCCACCAGAATCTCGCCCTCTTGGATGTCGGCCAAGCGCAGCAGCAGCTTCGTGAGCGTGGTCTTCCCCGCGCCCGACATACCCACCAGGCCCACGCGCTGCCCCGCGGGAATCTGCAGGTTGAAATCGCGGAACACCTGGGTTCGCACGTCGCCGTCGGTATACCAGAAGTTGATGTCCTTGAAGTTGATGTCGCCCAGCTCCACATCGAGCGGTTGCGCTCCTGGCTTATCGGCCACGAGCCGCGGCTCGTCGAGCACCGCCGTCATGCCGCTTGCATCGCCGAAGGCCTGGTTGATGCGCTGCAGGCCGGTATTGATGAAGTTGAACTGGTTCGTCACCGTGTTCGTGTAGGTGAACATGAGGATGACCGTGCCCGGCGTGATGCCGAACCAGGCGTTGCCGCCGGAGATGAACACCGTCACCACCGACATGATGACCACCGTGATAGCCGCCGTGGTGATGCCGCGGGCGAGCGAGGCGCGCATGCGCTTCGAATCGCGCGCCACCACCTCGCGGTTCGCCGTGTCGAACAGGTGCCGCTCGTAGTCCTCGCGCCCGTAGGTCTTCACGGCCAGAATGTTGGTGACCGCGTCCGACAGCTCACCCGACAACTGGTTCTGGGCACTCGCGGCCTTCTCGTTCAGATGCAGGATGCGCTTGTACATAAGGTAGCTGATGACCGCATACACCGCGAGCATGGCCATGAGCACCGCCGCGTAAGCCGGCACCACCGGAAACAGAATGAGGCACGTGAACGCGATGGAGCAGAGAATCGGCAGAAACGGGAAATTCATCACCTGGAGCAGCTGGGTGTAGCCGGCCATGAACTTCGACGTCTGGCTGACGAGCGTGCCGCCGAAGCGGTTGGAATGGAACGCCAGCGACTGGTTGCATAAACAGTCGAAGGCCGTGGTGGCCAAGTCGTAGTTCACGGCGATCTGCAGCTTCCACAGCGTGTAGTCCTGAAGCTTGGAACAGGTCTGGCCTGCCAGGTTGATGCCGATGAGCGCCGCGATATAGGGGCCAAACACGTTGAACACCTGATCGGGTGCCACTGGATCGGCGCTGATGCGGTCGACGATGAGGCTCATCACGTAGGGGTTGCCGTAGGTGAGAAAGCCGCAGAACCCGATCGTCGAGGCGACAAGGGCCACGAACAGCCCCAGGTGATTGCGGGTCGCCAGCCAATAGTAGTGCAAACTGCGCATCGTAAGCGATTGCTTCTTCGGCATAGCTATCCTAAAAGTTCCGTCAGGTCGCCGTTGGACAGGATGGTGAGGTGGCGGGTGGCGCGGCTTATGGTGGTATAGAGGCGGCGGCGGGCGATGTCACTCTCCGGGAAGGTGCGGGCAGAGGCGTCGGGGATGATGACGCGGTCGAACTCGAGGCCCTTCGCCAGCTTCAACGGCACCACGACGATGCCCTCATCCGGCAGACTGTCACCCTCGCCGAGCACGGTGACGCCGTCCAGCGTCTTTGCGAGGCGTTTGGCGTCGTTCTTCCAGGGGACGATCACCGCCGTTAAGCCGCCGGCGTCGCACGCGACGCGCACTGCTTCGGTCAGGGCCGCCTTCCACTCGTCGGCGTTCTCGCACACCACGATCTCCGGAGCCGGCGCCTCGCGCTGCACCGAAGCAACCTCCATGGCCTCGCCCGCGGGCAGAAGCCGCGCGAACAGGTCGGTGATGGCCGGGGTGGACCGGTAGCTCGTCATGAGGCGGCACTGCGATACGGCGCCGCGCATCTCCTCGAACACTGCCCGCATCTCGTCCCACGTGGCCGTGCCCTCGAAGATGGCCTGGTTCGGGTCGCCCAAAAGCAGGAAGTGCGCCCGGCGGAAGTAGCGGGCGAGCACCGCCAGCTGGCCCTGGGAATAGTCCTGGGCCTCATCAATCATGACGTAGCTCGCCTCGGGATTCCCCAGCCCCGTGAGCGCCATCTTCAGGTAGACCCATTCCACCGAGGTCAGCCCCTCGCGGCCAAGCAGGCGCGCGGCCACGCGGTCGATGTCAAGCCACTCCATGGCGTCCATGGCGCGCAGGGCATCGGCGTGCTTCTCTTCCAAATACGTAAGAGCGAGCGTGCGGGCCTCCTCGTCGCTTTGGGGGTCGAAGACCTCTCCGAACAGGCGCAGCTGCTCGTCCACGGGAAGCGAGGCGATCTCATCGTGCGTATCTTCCAACGCTGCCAGCGACTTCAGCCGCGCCGTCAGGCGACTCGACAGCTCCTCGGCCATGAGCGTTGCGCGGTGCGGGCCGGCCGGCAGGTTCGCGAACTTCGCCGACACCTTCTCCACCGCATCCCCGCCGAGAAGGCGCACGCCAGCACTCGTGATGTCGCGGAAATCGCTGCGCGTGAACTCGAAGGAGGCCACGGCCGCATCGATGGCTCGCAGGCGCTCAAGCGACACGTCGCTCTCGCCCACCCCGCGCCCGACGGGAAGAAGCGGCATCAGGAACTCCTCCCAGGTGAGGATTTCCGGGTTGCGCTCGCCGAGATCGGGCAGCACGCGGTCGATGTAGCGGCCGAACACCGGGTTCGGCGAGATGAGGAATACCTGGGTGGGATCCAGCGCGCCGCGATGCTGGTAGAACAGATACGCGATGCGCTGCATGAGCACCGAGGTCTTGCCGGAGCCGGCGATGCCCGCCACCTGCAGCACCGGCGCGTCCTCGTGGCGCACCACGGCGTTCTGCTCGCGCTGGATGGTGGCTGTGATGGCCTGCATGTGGGCCGAGCGTCCGCGGGAAAGCGAGGCGAGCAGCAGCTTATCCTCGATGGCCACGTCCGAGTCGAAGTAGGTGATGAGGCGGTCTTCCTCGATTTCGAACTGGCGGCGCAGCTTGAGATCCACATGGATGGTGCGCCCGTCGGCCACATAGGAGGTAGGGCCCATGGTCTGGTTGTAGTACACCTCGGCCACGGGGCTGCGCCAATCCACGACCAGGCGCCGGTAGTTCTCGTCCGAAATGCCCGCCGAGCCGATATAGAGCTCCTTGGCCGGAGCGCCCTCCTTGAACTGCAGGGCGATCTTCGCGAAGTAGGGCTCGCGAAGCAGCACTTCCACCGCGCGCAGACGCTCGGCCTGCACGGAGTTGGCCATATCGTGGGCCTCGATGATGTTGTTCATGGCCACGATATCGGCGTGAGTCTCCAAGATATCGTCCCAGGTGGCGAAGTTCACGGCCAGCTCCTCGGCCATGTTCTTCTTGTCCTCGGCGGCCTGGGCCGCCACAGCTTCCATGGCGGCCAGCGCATCGCGGCCGATCTTCTCCAGCTTGCCGTAGGTCTCACTCAGGTGCGCCTGCTCGGCGGCGAAGACGGGATCTGTGGCCTCCTGCCCGGTCACGGCCGAGGGGCGACCAAGGTCGCCCCCTACGGAAGGGGCGCCGGCACCCCGTTGTCCTTCCCTAGACAAGGATGCCCTCGCAGTGGTCGATCATGTGCTGTACGGCCTGGGCGGCGTTGCCCTCGAGCTTCTTCTTGCGCTCGATGAGCTTGCCATCGGCCAGCACCTCGTAGCTCACGCGCACCCAATCGTAGCGCGTGACGGCCGTCGGCTCCTCGCGCGAGAGGCAGGCCTCGACAGCCGTGTAGGGCTTCAGCTTCTGCGCGATGCGCGGGTTGTACATGACCTGCGGCCGACCGGCGTCGTTCAGATAGGCGATGATGCGGCGGGTCTCGCCGATCTGGTTGGCGGCCAGGCACACGGCCTCGTCGCTGGCAAGCAGCGTCTCCACCAAGTCGTCGGCGATGGCGGCATCGGCGGCCGTGGCGGCATCGCAGGGCTTCGACAGGATTTCCTCGTCGGTGATAATCTCTCTGATCACAGGGGCTCCTTTGCGTTTGCGACGGCGCAGGCCTTGCGCCCGCATCGCCGCGCTCGTGAAAAATGCGACTAAAGAGTATACACCACTGACGGCACTTCAGGGCAACCATCGGCCCAGCGAAGCGAACTGAAACAAACTCATGACGTAGCGCCCACGAGCCAGCGCCCGAAGCGCGGGCACGGGTATGCTGAAGTCGAGCCATCGTCGCTCGCCGAACCGCCAACGCTTAAGGAGGTCGCCATGGCCGCGAAAAGCCATCGGGCGCTGAAAATCACCGGCATCGCCATCGGCATCATCGTCGGCATCGCGCTTATCGCGATGGTCGCCCTCAACATTTACATGCGCGTCGCCTTCGCCCCCTTCTTCGACCGCGCGGAATCCCCCTTCGACATCCCCGGCATCAACACCGGCTTCGTCCCCCAGGACCTCGACCACGTAGAAGCCGACGACTCGTGGCTGTTCAGCGGGTATATGGCCGACCACTCCCCCTCGCCGCTCTACCGCCGCGCCGCCGACGGCACCATCACGAAGTTCTACGTCGCCCTGCCCGACGGCTCCCCTTACGACGGCCACGGCTCGGCCATCACCACCAATGAGCAGTACGCCTATCTGGCCTGCGAGGAGGGCTATCTCGTCATCCCCATGGACGACCTGCTGTTCGCCGAGGACGGCGCCTCCGTGCAGGCCACCGAGAAGGTGGATGTCGACTTCTCCCCCGCCTTCATGAACATCGAGCAGGGCCAGCTTCTGCTCGGGAACTTCTACTACCCGAACGACTACGAGACGCCGGAGAACCACCACATCACCACGCCGGACGGCACCGAGAACCCCGCCGTCATGTACGCCTTCGCCGCCGATCCTGCAGAGCCGGGCCGTTTCCTCACCGTGCCCGACAACGTGTTCTCCATTCCCGGCATGGTCCAGGGCACCTGTATCACCGACGACGGACGCATCGTGCTGTCGGTCTCCTATGGCATCGCGCCCTCGCACCTGCTGGCCTACAACGTGAACCTCGCCGCGCCCGACGGCACCTTCACCACCGGCTCCGGCGACGAGGTGGAGCTGTTCTGCCTCGATTCCCGCAACCTGACGGAAGATCTGGTCGGACCGCCCATGCAAGAGGGCATCGAATCCCATGACGGGCGCGTCTACACTACCGACGAGTCGGCTTCCAACAAGTACATCTTCGGCAAGCTCTGCGGCGCCGGCCGCGTGTACGCCGTGCAGCTGTAGAGCCGCTACCCAATGGTCACGAGACGGTTCTGGAAGGCGACGGAGACGGCCGTGGGAAGGCCGCGCTCGGCGATGACGGCCTCAAAGGTGTCGCGCGGGAGCCGGTAGGTGTTGTTCTCCTGGGAGACGTGCATCGCCGCCACCGCGCGCAGGTTTTCGTGAGCCAAGTTATCCAGGGCCTCGCGCGCCTGGTCGTTGGACAGATGCCCGCGCGCCGATGCGATGCGCTGCTTGATGACGTAGGGATAGGGGCCCATCTGAAGCATGCGCGCATCGTGGTTGCTCTCCAGAGCCAGCAGGTGCACGCCCGAAAGCGCCTCCCAGGCCTCGTCGGTCACGACACCAGTGTCGGTCATGTAGCCGAGAGAGTCGCAACCGCTTCCGCGCTCTTCGAACCGAAACCCGTAGGAATCGGCCGCATCGTGGGAAGTGCGGAAGGGGCGCACCAACAAGCCCGCCAGATCGAACCGGTCTCCTCCGCGAAAAGGCTCGAACTCCGCCCCCACGCTAGCTACCGCATCCCGCAGGGGCGCCGAAGCCGAGAACACCGCCTCGCTGGCGCACACCGCAGGATGCGCTCCTGCCTTCGCGAGCCCGCGCAGAACCACACCCAGCCCCTTCGTATGGTCGCCATGGTCGTGGGTGATCACGACGGCCCGCAGCTTCTCCAAATTGAACCCGGCCTCCTCGGCCCGGGCGAAGAAGTCCCGCTTGCAGATGCCGCAATCGACAAGCACCCCCTCACCCGTCGCCGCGTTCTCCACAATGGCGGCATTCCCACCGCTGCCGCTGGCCAATATGTGCAGTCGAAGCATTAAGGATTTCTTTCATTTGAATTGCCATTGAAATGGAGAATAATTCTAAACATCCCCTTTATCCAGTTCAAGGACTCAGCCCAAAACGCCTTTTGCCCCAAACGCCCCGTCTTTAAAACCTAGCCTCAAATCAACGGTTTTACCTTAAACTTCGCCGATTTGCGGCTACCACCTCAACGCGAGTCGAAATTAAGGTGCCATCGACGCGACTTCATCGCCAAAAACCCATAACTGACTTGGTTTTGTTCATATGCTCAAATTTTACAGACATGACCTGTGCATTCCCGGAAGTTTCATTTGTCAAGATCACTCCAATTTCCCATCGACAATGTAGCAATAAGCTTTCCTCATTGACAACGACTCATTTCGTCATGTTTAATGCACTTGCACAATTTGTGCGTCGCTGCTGATTCTTACCTTTGAAAGGGGTACCAATGAGCGATCCGAACGTGGTAGTGGCCCGCAACACCGACCAGGCGCCCGTGAGCGACCTGTATTCCCAGACGGTGGCGTTCTCCCACTACAACAACCTCTCTGCCCAGCTGCCCATCGACCCGGCGACGGGTGCCATCGTGGCGGGCGGCGCCGCCGAGCAGGCCGAGCAGTGCTTCAAGAACCTGCAGGCTATCGTGGAGAGCATCGGCCACGACATGAACGACATCATCCGCGTGTCCATCTTTTTGGCCGACATCATGGATCTGAACGCGGTGGAGAAGGTGCAGGCCTCCTTCTTCCCCACCTACCAGCCCGCCCGCACCGTGGCGGCCGTCGACGCCCTGCCCCAGGACGCGCTCGTGTTCATCGAGGCGCTCGTCGATAACGGCGAGGGCACCCAGTCGGTGCCGCAGGCCGGCGACCTGGTGAAGCTCACCAACAACACCCACACCGCCCCCTACGACGCCGGCTCCACCCAGACCGTGGCGTTCTCCCACTACAACAACATCACCATGCAGCTGCCGCTCGATCCCGGCACGGGCCGTCCCATCCTGGGCGACGTGGCCGCGCAGACCGCGCAGTGCCTCGCGAACGTGAAGGCCATCCTCACCTCCGTGGACGTGCCCTTCGACGACATCGTGAAGGTGACCATCTTCGTGAAGAACCTGGCCTATGCGAGCGTGGTGGACGACGTGTACAAGACGTTCTTCCCCGATTCCGGCATCGCCCGCGCCGTGAACTACCTGCCGGCCCGCACCGTGGTGCCGGTGAAGGATCTGCCCTACCACTGCGACGTGGCCGTCGAGGCTGTCGTGTCCCACGGCGACGGCACCCCGCCCCAGGCCATCGAGGACCGTCACGGCCTCATCATCGAGGCGTGCAACACCGACGCCGCCCCGAAGTGCCCGCTTGCCACCCAGTCCGTGGCCTTCTCGCACTACAACAACATCTCCGCCCAGCTGCCGCTCGATCTGTCCGGCAAGCTCATCGACGGCACCGTCGCCGAGCAGACCGCCCAGTGCCTCGCCTATGTGAAGGCCATCGTCGAGTCGGTCGACCACGTGGTGGAAGACATCGTGAAAGTGAACGTGTATTTGGCCGACATTGCCGACCTCGCCGCCATGAACGAGGCCTACGCCGCCTTCTTCGGCGACCACAAGCCGGCCCGCAAGGTCGTGGGCTGCGGCGAGCTGCCCTTCGGCGCCCGCGTCATGATCGACGCCATCGCCGGCAACTGGGAGGGCACCCCGCCGGTGGCCTAAGAGCGCACCTCTTCGAACCGTCGATGCAAGAACGCGCGGGCCGCTCGTGGCCCGCGCGTTTCTATTTCTCTGGAATGTACTCGGCCAGAAGCGCTACCAGCTCGTGGATGTTCAGCGGCTTGGTAGTCAGCGCCGTCATGCCGGCGTCACGGGCGCGGCGCTGGCCCTCCTCGAAGGCGTCGGCCGTCTCGGCGATGATGGGCAGCGTGGCGGCGTCTGGCCGATCCAGGGCGCGAATCTCACGCGTGGCCTCGTCGCCGTCCATGCGGGGCATGCGCATGTCCATGAGCACGGCGTCGTAGTAGAACGGCTCCACGGAGGCCACCTTGCGCACGGCCGCATCGCCGTCGCGCGCCTCTTCGGGCTTAAAGCCGTAGTCCTTCAGAATCTCCACCAGAATCTCGCGGGACAGATCGTCGTCGTCCACCACGAGCACCTTGCAGCCGGTAAAATCGCGCTGGCACCGCTCGGCCGCCACCGCTTTCTCGCGGGCCTCGGCCAGCTCGTCGGCGTCGGCCGCGCGCAGCGGCAGCGTGATGGCGAACGTCGAGCCGCGGCCCACGACGCTTTCCACCGCTATCTCGCCGCCCATAAGGTCGACGAGGCTCTTGGTGATGGTCATGCCCAGCCCCGTGCCCTCGGTCTTGTTGGCGTACCCGAGGCCATCGCGCTCGAAGGGCAGAAAGATGCGATCGAGGAACTCCGGCGTCATGCCACAGCCGGTGTCGCTCACGGTCAAGCGATAAGCGCCGAAGCCGCGGGGCGCGTCGGCAAGCTCGGTGAGAGCCACGGTGACAAGCCCCCCGGAGGGCGTGAACTTCACCGCGTTACCCACGGTGTTCACGAGGATCTGGTTCAGGCGCAAGGGATCGGTGACCACTTGGGGATGGGCCACGTTGTCCACATCGATCGTCAGATCGACGCCGCTGGCCGCCGCCTTCTCGCCGAACATGCCCTGCACCTCGATCACGGCATCCGGCAGGCTGACGATGTCCTCGTTGAAGGACATCTTGCCGCTCTCGATGCGGCTCACATCCAAAATGTCGTTCACCAGGCTCAGCAAGTGATCGCTGGACAGCATGATCTTGCGCAGGCAATCGCGCACACGATCGGTGTCGTTCAGGTGGTCCAGCGCGATGGACGCGAAGCCCGAGATGGAGTTCATGGGCGTGCGGAAGTCGTGGGACATGTTGGTGAGGAAGGTCGATTTCGCCTGGCTCGCATGCTCGGCCAAATCGAGCGCGTTCTGCAGCGCCACCTTCTGGCGCAGCTGCTCGCGCATCTCGCCGGTGACGTTGCGGGCCGCTAAAATGACCTTCGAATCGCGCTGGGGCAGGCGGATGATGCGCAGCTCCACGTACTGCTCCTCGTCGCCGAATAGGCGACGATAGCCCACGGAGAAGTCGTTCTCCCCCGCTTCCAGGCGGCGCCACAAGGCCTCGCCGCCGATTTCCGCCCGCACCCGGGAGCGATCCTCGGCCACCACGAAGGTGTCGATGTAGCGCTCCATGGCGGCGGGATAGTCGCCCTCTTCCGCGCTGGCCAGGGCGAATTCCGCCGTCATCTCCTCGCCGCGCCGGTACACCTCGAGTTCCTGGGTTTCCAAATCGACCAGGTACAGCGCGAAGTTCTCCGCTCCCAGGCTGTCGATGATGTCGATGTACTGCTCGCTGCGCTCCTCCGCCAGCTTCGTGCGTGTGAAATCCTCCAGAAAGCCGAAGGCGAATCGCTCGGAGCGGTCGGTATGATCGAGGCTCATGCGCAGCCATCGGCCGTTGGGAAGGCGCCCTTCCTGGTAGAAGGCCTCGCGTCGCTCGAGGAAGGCCTTCATCTTCTGACGCACCTCTTCGCTTAAGGTGCTGCCGAAGGTGAGGCCGACGAATTCGGTCAGGCTGATGTAGTTGCTGTCCACGCCGCTTTGCTCGCGGGCCTGCTCCGTCAGAAGCATCTGACGGTAGCGCATATCGTAGAAGAACAGACCGGCGGCCGCCTTCTCCATGGAGCGCTGCGCGGGCAGGATCCAGTCCGTCACGTCGTGGATGGTGAATCCGCACAGCCCCTCGGAAATGGGGAACACCTCGGCGCGGAAGAACTGCTGGAGCATCTCGGAAGGCGCCTCGAACTCCGAGGCGCGGCCCTCGTAGGCCGCCTCGTAGAAGTGGTCGAGCCAGATGGGATCGCCACCCCACAGGGCGTAGGCCTTCTCGCCGAGCAGATCCTCCGCCGCGTGCCCGGTCAGAGCGGCCGCTGCGGCGTTGATATAGCGATAGGCGAAATCATAGGGACGCCCCCGATCGTCAAGCAGCACTTCGGCGACACCGAAAGGCAGCGTGCTGCGGCCAAATGTCGTCTCCCAGGCTCTCAACAGTTCATCCACGGCAAAGCTCCCCTTGACAGGTTCGTTGGAAAATCCCATACGTTGCACTATTACAGTGTACCACTTTCTGAGCGAAAAGGTCATTTTATAGTAAATCTTACCCGTATAAGGATGGTTTCGCAAAATGCCTGTTCTTTGGTCGTTTGCACAAAAAGACCCGCCGTCAGAGGACGGCGGGCTGCACAAAATGTTATTGACAATCGTTTCAGCAGGTCGCCTAGGCTTCCGGCTCGGCCGCCTGGTTCTCGTCGCGCTGAACTTCGCTGGCCACAGGCGGAATCTCGCCGCGCTTGAAGCGCATGACATCGCCGTCCTGCTGCATCACGAGCTCCTCGCCCTCGAGCGTCGCCTCCGCCGAGCTGCCGTCGAAGGTGAGATCGACCGTGGTGGCGTCCTTGGCCGTCCACGAGCCATCCATGTTCGTGCCGAGCACGCTGAGCACAGCGCTGCCGCCCTCGTTCAGCTGCAGGTAGACGGAAAGCCCCATCTCCTGGGCCTGGGCCATGGTCTCCTCGGTGGCTTCCTGGCCATCGACGGTGCCGCTCGATAAAATCCAATCCCCCTGGAAGTTCGCGGCGTCGTTGCCTGCCGGCGCGCTGGCGCACCCTGCCAGCGCCACGCACAGCGCGAAGGCGCATGCCGCCACTCCGATGATCTTCGTCCTCAGCTTCATTCCCGCTCCTTTGATCGCGTTTTCCGACGCCCATCGCGTCCCTTGCACTTCGACGCCCATCGCGTCCCTAACAGCCAGCGCGGCCATCTTATACGTAAGCGGCGGCCTCAGCAATACTCATCTCCCATACGTTGGGCAACTGAGAAAAAGGGCTTTCACGCCGCCCGCTCGTCTGCTATGGTGGCCCCAGTCAACGAAGAGCGCATCGAAGGGGGGCCACATGGGAGACTACGCAAACCGGGTGTTCGCGGTGGTGCGCCGCATTCCGCGCGGGAAGGTTGCCACCTACGGCCAGGTGGCGCGGCTCATCGGCGCCCCGCGCGCGGCGCGCTACGTCGGCTACGCCCTGCACGCCAACCCCGAGCCTGGCACCGATCCGGGCTGCATCCCCTGCCATCGGGTCGTTTTCAAGGACGGACGCATGGCCACCGGTTTCGCCTTCGGAGGCCCCGACGAACAGCGAGGGATGCTCGCCGCGGAGGGGGTGGCCTTCGACGAAGAGGGCCGCGTGATCATGGAAGAGTTCCAGTGGGACGGCCGTCCAGAAAGCGCCACCTCCGGCGAGGGCGACGTGCCCACCGGCCCGCCCCCGGACTTCGACTGGGAAGCCGAGCTGGCCGAGCACCCGCTGCACCATTGCGAGACCTGCGCCGCGCCGCGCCCCGACTGCCAGAAGAAACGCCGCGCCTAGGCCCCCTTCGTTCCGAGGCAGGCGCCGGTGCGCACGTTCGCCGTTTGGCAACGGGTCTCCCCTGGCTCGATGACCGTTTCCTGCCAAAAGACGCCGCCACGCACGGCGCGGACTATCATGAGTTTTCGGAACCGCCAACTCCTTCGCCTTCCCGAAAGAACCGACGGCATCCCGTCGCAGATCCCAACGCACCAAGGAGGCGTCATCATGGAAGATAAAGAACTGCTCGAGAAGATCATCGCGAAGCAGAACGTCATCATTCCAGCTATGGAAAAGGCCAGCGAGACGAAGGACATTCCCGAAAAGCTGCGCCACGCCATGGCCGCGGCCGAGGAATGGGCTGACGTCATCGAGAAGAAAGAGGGCCGCGACAAGGAAGCGCGCCGCTGGCCGGTAAAGCAGCTCGCCGAAGAGGCTCACGAGCATATCGCCCTGTTCGATCACGAGACGCGCCAGCAGATCCAAGAGTACTGCGAGCTGGTGGCCCGCCTCCCCTACGATGACGACGCCCCGCTCGGGGTGTAGGGCGCATCTGCAAGAACCCCATCAAGCTGCCTTAGGCCTGCACCTTTTCGGCGCGCTGGGACTGCATCCAGTCGGCGAGCTCGCCGATGCCCTCGCCGGTGCGGGCGCTCGTGACGAAGATCTCGAGCGCCGGGTTCAGCATGCGGGCGCGCTCCCTCAGGCGGTCCATGTCGAAGTCCTCGTTCAAGGGCAGGTAGTCGCATTTCGTGACGATGAGCGCGTCCACGGCGGCGAACATGGGCGGGTACTTCATGACCTTGTCCCAGCCCTCGGGAACCGAGAGCAGCATGACGCGGGTGTGGGCGCCGGTGTCGAAGTCGGCCGGGCACACGAGGTTGCCGATGTTCTCGAGGAACAGGTAGTCGAAGCGGTCGCCGTCGAAGGCCTCGAAGGCCATGGTGACCATGCCCATCTCCACGTGGCACACCCCGCGGGTGTTCAGCTCCACGGAGGCGACGCCGGCCTCCTTGATCTTCTGCGCGTCCACGTCGGACTCCAGATCCGCCTCGATGACGCCGAGGGCCTCGACGCCGCGCGCGCGCAACTCCTTGATGAGCGCGAGCAAAAGCGTCGTCTTGCCAGCGCCGGGGCTCGCCATGACGTCCACGAAGAACGTGCCCTCTTGGGCGCGCGCCGCGCGGAAGGCGTCGGCCGCCTCGTCGTTGGCCGCCAGGATGTTCTTCTTCACTTCGATGACGCGCGTCTGATCCATGATGCCTCCTTCGCCGGCGCAGAGCCCTGCCGCCCAGCGCCTTCCAAATACTGCTTGGTTCCATAGTAACGGGCGCGGCGCCCTTTGGGCAATGCAGAAAGGGAATCGGCTATGCGGATTGCCGAATGCGCATCGCCGCGTTCGCGCATGGGCAATCCCAGCAACCAAAAGTAATCATCGTCGCGTTTTGAGGGCGCGACGGGTTGCCCGACGGCGGCGCTTCCTGTAGCCTTGTGGCTGAAAGGAGCGCGGGGCGAGCCTTCCCGAGACCTTCCTTAAAGACGCTCGCCTCCCCTACCGTGAACGAACTTGCCATCCTCGATGCCATCCAGCTTATCCACACACCGTGGCTCGACACCCTTGTTGCCGCCTATACGAGCACGAGCGACGTGGGTCAAATCTGGATCCTGCTCGGCATCGTGCTCGCTATCATTCCGAAGACGCGCAAGCTGGGCGCGGCCGTCCTCATCGCCGTGCTTCTGGGCGCCATTGTCACCAGTGGCATTCTAAAACCCCTGATCATGCGCCCGCGACCGTGCGACGTGAACCCGCTCGTGCCCATGATCGTCGATCGGCCCCACGGCTCGTCGTTCCCCTCGGGACATGCCACCGCCGCTTTCGCCGCGTTCGGGGCGCTGCTTTTCTCGAAGGGGCCCAAACCTCTTGTCATCGTCGTCGGCATCGGCGCGGTGCTCATGGCGCTCACGCGGCTGTACTGCTACGTGCACTACCCCACGGATGTGCTGGCGGGGACCGTCGTCGGGCTGCTCGCGGGATTCGCCGCCGCCAAAATCGTCGAAGCGGCAAGCCGCAAACTTCAGGAACGACGATCGCAATCGCACACCTAGGCGCCGACGCGCGAAACGGGCACGCGAGGAATCACCTTGAGGCCGAAGCCCCTATCCCTCTCGCACCTTCCCGGTCACCGGACAGGTGATGTACCCGTCGCGGTGGAAATAGTGCACGAGGAAGCCCACCCCGGCAAGCGCGAGCGCGATGCCGAGGCCGGTGTAGAAGAAGGCGATAAACCAGCCCGGCACCAGATGGAAGGAGCGCAGGGCGATACCGCCGCCCATCATGACGGCCATGATGAGGTAGCCCCGCACGTCGAAGAACTTCAGCACGTGCATCTTCTCCTCGCCGTAGCTGCGGATGCGCGCGGCGTGCTTGCCCACCAGCTTGGAGAACATCATGTGGAAGACGACGAAGGTGGCGGGAATGCCGATAAGCAGAAGCCACAGGTTGCCGTTGCCGGCCGCGATGGCCTCGATGCCCATGCGGGCGACCTGGCTTCCGGCGATGAGCCACACGGCGGCCGCGATGAGCAGCAGGTATTTCGAGCGAACTTTGAACATGGCGAGTTTTCCTTTGACGGGAGCGCCGCGGCGCGTTCGTCCCTTTCGGGGAGGGCTCCGCGCGGCCACTGGTTTTTCCTGCGCACCATAGCACCCGCGACCGCGCACTTCCATAAGGCGCACGGTCTCGACAGCAAAATTTCAACTTACGGAAACTTTGGAAGCCACGAAGACCCCCGCAGCCTCAGAGGAGCGGCTCGATGTAGGCGATCGGGGCGACCATGATGCGGCCGCAGTACGCAGGGCTGTTTCCGGCGGCAAGGCCCGGCTTCGGCACGATCATCGTGACGGTGAGGTCGGCGCGCACGGCGTCTTTCGCCGAGCGGCCCGTCTGGGCCGAAAGTCCGCTCGGCACGTCGGCGGCCACCACAAACGTACCGCTCTGGCGGGCAGCGTTGAGGGCGCGAATCCAGCCGTCGAAGGGCGGCTT
>CABSMC010000034.1 GCA_902478715.1 uncultured Adlercreutzia sp. | reverse complement strand
GGCCTGACGGGCGGGGGAGGGGGCAGTGGGGGCAGAGCTTGCGGTGTCGGAAGCGGCGCTTGCATCCGATGCATCGTCCTGCATGGCGTCCACGGCGGTCGGGCCTTCTGCGGCGGAAACGACAGAAGATGCGGAGGCGATCTGCCCCGATGCCGCGCCGGAGGTTTCGCCCAGCTCGGCAAGGGCGGCCACGACGGCCTGCTCCCAGTTCGCAGGGGCCTGGGTGCGCACGTCGGTCTGCTCGGGGGCAGAGGGGACCGCGCCTTCCCGGGCACGTTCCAACGCATCTGCTTTTCCCTCGTTCACCACGATGAGCGGGGCCCGCGAGGCGCTCTGTACGGCCACCTTCCTCGGTGTTACGGCCACGATGGAGGCCATCTCGCGCTCGTCGGGCAGAAGCGCGTAGGCGAGCATCATGGCGACCAGCACGATGAGCACGGTGCCCATCTCCCCCAGACCCGTCGGCGCGCCGAGGGCGCCGGTGAACAGGGGGAGGGTGGATCCGCCCAGAGCCGCCAGCGCCATAACGCCGCGGCCGAGGCCGAACACGAAGATGGGGGAGAGGCGGAAGCGCTGGGAAAGCTCCGAGAAGAAGATCCACATGAGCGCCTCGAAGGACATGTAGCCGACGAGCACCACCGAGGTTCCCCAGAACGACGCGCCACCGGCGGTGAAGGGGATGAACACGGCCGTCACGGCGATGAACGGGATGAGCGGGCGGAAGAAGGTGTGCCAGCGCTCGTCGCCGCCCAGCGCCAGGAACGTCACCATGATGAGCACGGTGGCAGCGCACGCGGTGACGAACAGCAGCGCTTGGTCTTCGAAGGCGCTGCCGGGCAGGATGGTCTCGATGGAGGTCTGGCGCATGATCCCCAGGGCCACGCCGAGGAAGAACACCGGCAGGCCGAAGCGCATCACGAAGCGCGCGTGGTTGATGGGCAATGGCTGGAAGATGAGCTGGCGATTATCGAAATCAAGGCTTACGTGGCGACGAAGCACGAGCAGCAGGGCGATTTCCGCGAAGGGAATGAGCGCGCTTGCCACGCCACCCCACGGGAAGGGGATCTGATGCAGCACCAGACCGTAGATGCCGAATCCGATGGCGATGGAGAGTGCTCCGTTGATGACGACGGAGGCTGAATCGCGACGCGAGAAGGCGATGCCCCAGGCCAGCAGCAGCACCGACGATCCGGCGCCGGTGAGCACGCCGGAGGCAAGCTGCAGCGCTTCCGAGCTAAGGAGCGATCCGTCGGGCGCGAGCAAGAGCAGTGTCCCCGTCGAACCGAGCAGAGCGGCGATGACGAGGGTGGGCGTGGCGTGCAGCGGGCGAATGAGCCTGGTATCGAGAACGCTCGCGACGAGCAGCAAGAGCCCGTACACGAGAATGGACACGAAATAGGCGAGAGACAGCTGATCGTTGAAGGGCCCGGCCTGAAGGCCGCCGGTTCCGAAGATGCCGCCCTTGTCGAACATCGAGCTGTAGATCCAGGCCTGATGCAGGCCATAGCCGAGCGAGATGATGCTCAACTCGCCGAAGGATGTGCCCTCTTTGAAGTCGATGTTGATGGTGACGCGAGGAACCTGAAACCCCATAATCCCCCTCCTGCGGGCCCGGCCGTCTCGCCGGGCGGGATAGCGCATTATTGTTGAGTCAGGGGATTATAGGTAGCAGATGACGCCTCGTCAACCTGTTCGTGAATCCCCTGGCCCGTAAACCTCCTGTTCGACGCGCTGCTGCGTCGTCGCCGTCTGCGTGCTCCGCGCGCTGCGGTCGGGGCCACCGCTGGTCGACGATGGCCCCGCGACGGTCGGCGACCTACTTGGTCACCGTGATCACCACGTTGTCGTAGCGATCGAGAACGGTCGAGCCATCGCCCTTCGCGGGGGCGGTGTAAGCCTCGCTCACGTTCTGGGACGTGGCGGCGTAGGCGCCTTCCGCGTCCTTGTAGGCCTGCACATCGCCGGTGGGGTACACGCTGATCTCAGCGTTGTAACCGTTGGCGGCGAGGTAGTCGGCCACCGACTGAACGTCATAGTTGTGAATGGCGTCCAGCCCGTTTTGGTTCTCGCTGGAGATGATGCCCTCGGTAAGGACGACATCGGCCGTGCTGCCCGCCGGAACGAACATCAGGTCGGAGTGCACGTCGCCTCCCACGGCGGTCTCGTCGACCACCATGAAGACCTCGTAGCTACCCAGACCGTCAGAGGAATCCGACACGCTGTCGTCGTGCACGTAGTAGAAGCCGTACGCCGGGACAGCGATCAGGGCTGCGCACAGGCAGGCCAGAACCGCGATGGCAAGAACCTTCTTGCCGAATGCTGCGTTGGTCATAAGTGCTCCCTCAATCGTGGTCGCCCCGCAGTTTCACAACGCAGGCCCCATTATGACGCGCGCCCGCGAAAGGTCAAGGGCAAAACCCCAGGTGCAGCGCACAATCATCCTCACGGAAGGGCGAAATCATCACCAGAGGATGATGCCGCTTCTTGCAAAGATGGGCCTGGTCGTATGAGCCGCACGGCACCGCGCTTTTTAGAATGGAGCGCGAAGAGGATAGGAAGCGATGCCGACCGCATCGTTCTCGGCGAGGCGCGAGGCGCAAAGCCGAAGAGCTTCGGGAAGGTGTCGCGATACGCTACGAGAGAGGAACCTTATGGCTTACCAACAGGGTTCTGGCGCGGGTGCCGGAGACACCTTGGACCTGCTCGCCTTCGACGACGAGTTCGACCCTTTGGCGGTGGACGACTCGGAAATCGACCAGGAATGGATGGACGACGAGAACCCCTACGACACTATCGACTACCCCACCATGCGCAATATGCCCGAGACGGTGCATCACGATCCGGTGTACTCGCCGGCGCGCCAAGGTAGTGCCACCGAGGCGCTGCAGGCGCTCATCGTTCGCAACCCCAACCGTCGCCCCGTGCTGCTGAACATCATCGGCCTGTGCGAGGAGGGCTGCGCCTCCAGCGTCATCTCCGAGCGCGTCGAGGAATGGCAGCGCGACAACTGGTCGGTGTACGCCCCCATGACGCTCTGCCGCATGCTCGAGCGCGCCGGCGCCCTCACGTTGGAGATGCCCGACGTGTCCGAGGAGCACGAGAGCGCCGAGGAGGGCGTGGCGTATTTGGAGATTCGCGAGACGGTGGATCCGGTGTGGCGCTCGACGGCGGAGGCGCTGGCTTTGCGCGCGGAGTACCTCGCCGGCAAGAGCTTCCGCGCGGTTGTGCTGGGATCCGACGAGGCGCGCTACGCCGAGGTGTACGCGGCGGTTATGGAAGCCCTCGAAGAGGCCCCGCGAAAGCTGGACGCCATTGAGAGCCTGACCGACGCCATGGAGATCACCAAGTCGCCGCGCCGCTTCGGCCAGCACTTCATCGACGTGCTGGAAACCTGCGACTGCGTCATCTGGGGCGATGGAGCTTGGAATTTGACCGATTTGGGGCGGGCTATGCTCGCCGAGCTGAAGAGCGCGAAGGAGGCTTAACGCTATGGTCGTCATGGAAGAAGCCGTCGTCGAGGGAGCTGCCGCTTCCGAGGACGTGAACCTCGTCGAACTGATGAACGCCCGCGCCCGATCCTACGGCATGCTGGCGCGCCTGTTTCGCGAGGAGATTGATCTTGCGACCCTGCGCGAGCTGCAGAAGATGCGCTTTCCCCAGGCCACGGGCAATGCGGCCGCCGACGAGGGCTACCATCAGCTGTACGACTACCTGAAGCGCGCCTGGGACGACTCGGTGACCGAGCTCGCCATCGATTACGTGAGCACGTTCATCGGCCATGGCGTGAATGGGTATTCCGCCGCCTATCCGTACGAGTCGGTGTACACCTCCGAGCGCCGTCTGCTCATGCAGGAGGCCCGCGCCGAGGTGCTCGCCACGCTGCGCGAGAACGAGCTGAAACGCGGCAACTGGAACGAGGCCGAGGATCACGTCGCGCTGGAGCTGGAGTTCATGCAGCGCATGGCCCTTCGCGCCGCTGAGGCGCTGTCCGACAACGCCGAGGACGAGGCGATCGCCTACCTGCGCACGTCCTACGACTTCCTTGAGAATCACCTGCTGAACTGGGTTCCCATGCTGGTCGCCGATATGCGCATGCACGCTCGCACCTTGTTCTACCAGGGCCTGGGGCAGCTGACGCTCGGCTCCCTGCAGGAGGACGAAGCCGTCCTGCGCGAGCTGCTGGATTCGGTGGAAGTCTAGCGACTTTCCGGCCGCCGCGCTTGACGATCGCGAGATCTGCCTAAGTGCTTCGGTGCCAACTTTACCAACCCCTTCCTTCTTTCCCCTCCTTTTTCGGCCCCGCCTCCTCCCTCCTCGGCGGGGTCGACCCATTTTCAATACGAGAAGGCTTTTCAAAATGGAGCGCGATTTCCCAATTTCCACTTTTAGATGGGTTTCACGACGGGGTTTCCGAAGGACGTTTGAAGAATTCGCAGCTCAAAGCCTCGTTGCCATTTCGCTTCGCGTTATTGCTTACGAAGGGAAGGTGGAGATCGGGAAATCCCGCCACAAAAAGTTCGCCTGCTTGGGAAATTGCGCCACGAACCTATTCCAATTCAGGCAGTTTTACGAGATGTTCCCGAGATTGTCCAGACGGCGTCTGGACAATCTGATGGTCTTCTAGCGCGGTTGCATTGTGCGACTATGCTGAGGGTTTTCGACAAGGATGCGGGAGATTGGTGTGCAAACCATTTCTTAGTGCAAAGCCCCTCTCGTTTTCCCTGGATGTTGTAGCGGTGGGGAGCCGCATTCGTGAACAAATTCTGTTCTATAATTATACGAAAAACAGATTCTAAAATATCGCCGACCCCTTAATGCCCTGGAAATTGAGGTTTGAATGAGCAATAAAGAAAGCGAGTCAGCCATCCTGACGTCAGATGAGGCTCTTGCCCAAGATGCTGGAGTTCTTATTGCTGATGTACGGAAAATCATAGACGAAGCACATAGTTTAGCCCAAAAATCTGTCAACGTAGCTTTGCTTCAGCGCAATTGGCTTCTTGGGAAGCGGATCCTTGAAGAGGAGATGCGGGGAGAAGCGCGTGCTGAATACGGTGCTGGTGTGATCAAGAAGCTCTCCAAGGAATTGACATCCATTTATGGGAAGGGGTTCGAGCAGCGAACGCTCTATAGGTTTGTTCGATTTTACGAAGCCTATCCTGACTTTTTGACAACGCTGTTGTCAAAATCCTCCCAAGTACTTTCATGGTCTCACTACCTTGTGCTCCTGAGGCTCGAGAACGCCAAAGCGCGGACGTGGTATGAGAAAGAAGCGCTTGAGCAGGGCTGGAGCGTGCGCACGCTCGATCGCAATGTAAGCACCCTGTATTACGAGCGTCTGCTGATGTCTCCGGAGCAAGAGCCTGTGGTAAATGAGATGCAGGAAAAAGCCGAGAAATACGAGCTGAATCGTCTTGAGTTCGTGAAGAATCCTGTCATAGCTGAATTTCTCGGTGTTCCCCAGGATAAATCCTTTGTCGAAAACGATTTAGAGCAAGCGATCCTTGCCAATCTTCAGCAGTTTTTGATGGAGATGGGCAAAGGCTATGCATTTGTGGCGAGACAGCAGCATGTCAAAACCGATTTGGATGATTTCTATATCGATCTCGTTTTCTACAACTATATTTTGAAGTGCTTCGTGCTCATTGACCTTAAGACATCGAAAATCACCCATCAAGATGTAGGCCAAATGGATATGTACGTGCGCATGTATGATGACCTAAAGCGAAGCGAAGGCGACAACCCGACTTTAGGCATAGTCTTGTGTTCCGAGACGAGTGAGACCATCGCGAGGTATTCTGTGCTGAATGGAAACGAGCAGCTCTTTGCCGCAAAGTATAAGCTTTATTTGCCTGATGAGAATGAATTGAGGGCAGAGATAGAAAACCAGAAGACCATCTTTAGGCTACAGCAGGCAAACGGCGAGAAGACGAATTCAGCTGACTTCCTCTAAACCGAGAAAGCTCCAGTGTGGAGTTCTCTCGGTTTAGAGGCGATCTTGCGGATATGCCTTCTTAGTCGATCCCTGCGTCGGCGAGGAGGGCCTGGCCGCCTAAGGTGATGGCGGCGGCGGCGCCGGCCTCTTCTAGGAAGCAGGTGGGGCGCAGCGCGGCGATGCGCTCGCCGTATTCCATGCGCACGCGGGCCACCTGCATTTTCGTGCGTTCGGCTAGCTCCAGAGGCGCTCGGCTGAAGGTGGAGAACATCAGGGTGTCCTCGGCTTTGGCGACTCCGGCGGCGAACGCTCGGCGATCGCGCTCGCGCACACGGGCGCGATCGGCGTCGGTAGAGACCACCTCGAAGGCGTCGCGGGCGGGCATGAAGCCGTCGACGCAGCCGGTGACGTACAGGGCGCGGTAGCCGCAGCCGCACAGCTGCTCGTAGGAGCTGACGCGCACGGCGCGGACGTTGGCCTCGTGGGTGGGGAAGAACTGGGTCTCGCGGATCATGGCATACAAGGTCGGCGCGTCCTCGTCGCCGGCCAGTGCCGCGGAAAGCGCCGCGAAATCGCGCAGCTTGTCGGCGCCGAGGGCCGCCAGCAGGTTGTGCCCGCGGCGTCCCGCATGCGCGGCAATCATCGCGCGGCCGGCCTCGTAGCGCTCGGCCAGACGCTCGGCCCGGGGGAAGAGCTCCGCCTCGCCGGCGGTGCGGGCGGCAGCGGCCGCTTCCAGAGCGTCCAGAATGCCGGCGTCGTGCTCGTCGCACCAATCCATCAGGAAGTGCCAGCCATCGGAATAGGTGAGGTAGTTGCCGAAGCCCACCCACGCGCGCCAGGCGAACAGGTCGTCCGGATCGGCCAGCAGGTTCAGCGATGTGTAGGCCACGAGCGCCCGGGCGCGGTTCATATCGCGCGGATCGCCGGCCAGGCGCTCGAAGCCCAGCGACGACACCGCAAAGCCGCGGCGGACGAGCATCTGCTCGAAGGCGTGCGCCCACTGCTTGTTGGGGGCGACGACGCAGAGGTCGGATTGGGGCGCCTCGGGGTCTTCGGCGTTCACGGCGAACAGGTAGCGCGTCAGCCCGTTGAATTCCTCGTCCGGCGCGTTCCACTTCACGGTGGCGATGTCACGAATGATCCCCTCGCGATGGACGGCCGCAAGCGACTCCTCGTTGCCCGCGCGGACAACGGCGTCGCAGAACGCGGTGACGTTGGGATTGCCGAAGGCGGTGTCCAGGCCGAACACGGTCACGTTCCGACGCAGGGTGTCGAACGTGGCGAAGCCCTCGGGGGCCGGGAAGCTCGTGGCGACGCGCACGGTCTCGTCCGGATTGCCGGCGACGATGAGCTGGTCGCGGGCGAGCAGGCACAGGCAGGTCTGCTGAGCTGCGGAAAGGTTCTGGAAGTCGTCGGCGAGCACGAGAGAGAACCTCTGTCGCGTGCCAGCGCCCGCATCACTTTGCAGGTAACGCCCGCAGAGGTAGGCCACCTCGTCTTCCAGCATGGCGTTCGTGGCACCGAGCAGGCGATGGGCCAGCTCCAGCACGTCCTTCTCCTCGCCCACGGCCCAGTCGTCCTCGGGGGCGAGCGCGCACCACTGCTTCTTGATGTGGCCGAGCTCCGAGCGCAAACGGCGAGCAGGGGTTCCCAGGGTCTTCATGTCCTCAAGGAAGAAGTTGTACTCGAAGGGCGCGAGCACGCGGGGGGTGCGGCCGGTGGTAGCGCGGGCCTCGGGCGTTTCCAGCACGACGAGGCACACCTGCTGGGCGCAGGCCACGGTGATGCGGCTGGCGATGTCCTCCACATCCTGCACCCCGACGGCGGCCAGGGCGTCCACCAGGCGGCGACGCGCCACCCGGGCCGCCTCGGCCGTGGAGGTCTCGATGAGGATGTCCTCGGGGGCGCATCCGGCGGCCACGGCAGCAGCGGCCCGGCGCAGCAGCGCCTCGGTTTTGCCGGAGCGCGCGGGGCCGACGATTTTGGCCGTGCGGCCGTCGAAAGCGGCGATTTCTGCCATCATGTCAGTCATGAGTACCTCCTAATCGGCCAAGATACCGCTGGTCGAGTCGAAATCGCGCGTGGAGCCATCGGCGTAGACGATCGTCCACTGATCGAAGGCAAGGGCGAAATCGGCGTCGGGCAGGGCGTACTTCTTCTGAATGTCCTCGCCCAGATGGGTCTCCTCGGCGATACGCTCGGCCACGATCTCCTCGGCGGTCTTGTCAAGCTTGCCGCGCTCGACTTCTTCCAGGTCGTGGGCGATACGGGCGCGCACGACGATATCGGCCGCTTCCTCGGCCTCGAGCGCCGCTTCGGCGGCCTCGGCTACCAGGGCGGGGGAGGCCATGAACGACTCCTCGGCGGCTTCCTCGGCGGCGCGGGCCTCGGCTGCGGCCGCCTCTTCGGCGGCGCGGGCTGCGGCGGCCTCGGCCTCTTTGCGGGCCTCAAGCGCTTCCATGCCGGCGGCGTACTGCTTCTCGTAGGAGGCCGCGGAAGGCAGCGTCACGGCGACGACGTCCTTGCCGAGCGCGCCGGCGTTCAGGGTCTCGCGCACGCGGCTCACCCACTTGCTCTCCTCGGGGTCGATGCCGCAGGTGGAATCGAGGCGCATACGCACCACGAGGCGACCGCCCTGCAGCTCGATTTCCAGCCACGTGAACACAAGCTCGGGCTTGCCCTCCTCGCGCTGGCGGCGATTGAAGATCTTCATCTGGTTGTCCACGGCGTGCACCTGGTTCAGCAGCCAGTGCTCAATGTAGTTGCTCCACAGCGCGTCGGCGCCTTCCACGGAGGAATCCAGGTACTCGCGCGCTCCCACGCGCACCGTCATGTGGAGGGTGTTCACCGGCTCGCCGTCGGCCGCCGGA
Source organism: uncultured Adlercreutzia sp. (assembly GCA_902478715.1). GTDB lineage: Bacteria > Actinomycetota > Coriobacteriia > Coriobacteriales > Eggerthellaceae > Adlercreutzia. The sequence continues at coordinate 16,103 of CABSMC010000034.1, read as the reverse complement.
TGGGTGCGCACCACGGGCGTTCCCAGATAAGAGTAGCAGCGATCGATCTCCAATCGCAGCTCGTGATCGACGATCGACTCGTCCAAATCAAGCGTGAGGGCCATGGAAGGATGGGGCTTGCTCATCCGTCTCTCCTTTCTTTTTGGCAGGTTCCGTCCAAGACCCCCAAGCCGGCTTCTGCCCGTCTGGAATCTTTGGAGGAAACTGCCGCCTATCCTCTTCGCCAACCAGTATAGAGAGGCCCCGAACAGGTAAATCATCCCATCGAGATGAGCGCGTGGGATGATTGCCGCCCGCTAAATCGGCCTGCTCTTATGATTGCGCGGCCCGTGCGGCCCATACCATTTTCAACCGTTGGGCAACAAAACATCGGTGGCCGCTCGACAGCGGGGGCGAACCTTCACCCCCTCCACTCGCGAAGGCCGCCGACGCCGCCGAGGGCTGCCGGTGTTTTGTTGGAAAGCATCGAACGAAAGAGAGAGGAGGACCCATGGCTAAACTTTCACTGACTCGTCGCAGCTTCCTGAAGGCGGCCGCCGTCACGGGCGCTGCGAGCACGCTGAGCTTTGCCGCAGCACCGTCTGCGGCTTTGGCCGAGGGCGTCGACGAATCAGCTGGCGAGGTCAAGCGCATCCGTTCCTGCTGCCGCGCGTGCGGCAAATGCGAATGCGGTGTGTGGGTCACCGTGCAGGACAACAAGGTCATCAAGGTAGAAGGTGACGAGTCCAACGCACACAGCCGCGGCCACTGCTGCGCCAAGTCCCAGGCGTCCATGCTGGCGCTGTACCACCCCGATCGTTTGCGCTACACCATGAAGCGCACCAACCCCAAGGGCGAGGACGATCCCGGCTGGGTGCGCGTCAACTTCGCCGAGGCCATGGACGAGATCGGCGCCAAGTACAACGAGCTCATCGACAAGTACGGCGGAAAGTCGATCTTCTCCATGGGCGGTACCTCGCGCGTGTGGGCGCAGCCGCCCTACGGCACCCTGAAGTCCGTCTTCGGGACTCACAACTTCCATTCCGCCTACGAGATCTGCAAGGGGCCGCGCCACTTCGGCGGCGTGCTCACCGACGAGAAGGGCTCGCCCTGGATGGAGGTGGAGCAGGGCCCCATCGTGTACGTGCAGTGGGGTACCGCGTCCGAGTATTCCAACTACGACTCCACCAACCGCACCGTCGTGGACTGCTCGCAGCGCGCCTACAAGCACATTCTCGTTGACCCGCGCATGAGCCCGCTGGGCAAGGAGGCCGATCTGTGGCTGCCCATCCGCGTCGGCACCGATTTGGCCATGTCGCTCGGCTGGCTGAAGTGGATCGTCGACAACGACGCCTACGACAAGAACTTCGTGAAGCGTTGGTCCAACGGCCCGTTCCTTTACAACCCCGAGGCCGACGGCAAGACCTACAAGGGCTACTTCCTGGAAATGAACGGCGGCATCCACATGACGAGCCGCCTGCTCACCGAGGCCGACCTCGACCGCGAGTGGGTCTCCCAGTTCTGGGAGCCGGCGCCGGAGCAGTACTCCTACCGCCGCTTCATCTGCTGGGACGCCGCCAACGAGAAGCCGACCTACTGGGACGCCGAGGAATGCCAGTGGGAGGGCGAGAAGCACAAGATCCCGACCACCGGTACCTGGATCGAGCACCCCTACAAGCCCATCATCGCCGATGCGTGGCTGCCCGACCCCTCGAAGTTCGCCGACCCGGCCGACCTGGCCTACGACGCCTACTGGACCGGCGAGGGCAATGAGAAGGGCGCCAAGTCGAACCCGAAGGGCCTGCCGAAGGATCCGGAGCTGTGGCCCGACGGCGTGCAGGTGAAGCTCGCCAATGGCAAGATGATCGAGGCCAAGTCGGTCTGGCAGGAGTGGGAGCACAACCTGGAGGAGTACACGCTCGACCGTGTCTCCGAAATCACCGAGGTTCCCGCCGACAAGATCGAAGAGGCCGTGCGCACCTACACCACGCGCCTGAACCCGCTTCACGGCAACGGCGGCATCCACTACCAGCTGGCTCCCGACCAGACGGGCCACGCCGTGCAGAACACCCGCGCCCTGCAGCTCATCGCCTGCCTCACCGGCAACTCCGACGAGCCCGCCGGCAACCGCGGCTCCTCGAAGGCCCAGGTGGACGGCTGCTGCGGCCGCGCCAACATGATCGTGACCGACCACGAGCCGGTCGACTGGGGCATTCGCGAGGGCATCGGCACCATGGAGCTCGGCAACACGCCGCGCGACCTAACCGTTGAAGACCAGATTCCGCTGATCCAGAACTTCGTGAAGTACCTGCAGGACGAGAATTCCCCGCTCATGGAGCGCTACGGCAACCACATCCCCACCGATGAGGAGGCCCGCATCATCGCCATGCGCAAGGGCGGCGACTACAAGGGTTCGCGTTCCTTCCCGGGCCTGAAGACCCCGTTCGAGAACAACGCGGACCAGATTTCCGCCGAGCGCTTCCCGCTGCTGCGCTTCTGGAACTCCTGGACCGACGCCTCCTCCATTTGGGACGCCATCCGCGAGATCGATTCCCCTTACAAGCTCTACGGCGGCATCTGCATGTCCGGCGACTTCATGAACCAGTCGAATCTGCTGGAGGCGTGGGACGCGCTGACGCAGCTCGACTTCTGGGTGGACATCAACCTGTGGTCGTGCCCGAACAACGGCACCGCCGACTACGTGTTCCCCTGCACCCACTGGCTGGAGACCAACACCGGCCGCGTGTCCCAGGGCGCCGGCGGCATCTTCGGTGCCGGCCAGCGCTGTGTCGAGCCCATCGGAGATGTGGTCTTCGACCCGACCTTCGTCGTGTGCCTGCACAAGTCCATGGGCGTGCCGTTCAACGACCGCGACCCCGAATACGACGAGTGGCTGAACCTCGACTACCATGACTTCATCCAGGCCGGCGGCTCGGTGGGCTACGAGGAGCAGGAGTACCGCGTGCTCAAGGACGCCACCGACTGGTGGAAGACCGAGGAGTACCCCGACGGCCCCGACTTCCCGCAGTACGCCGCGAAGTTCCAGGAAGAGGGCTGGTTCGACTGCCGCAAGTGGCATCCCGAGCGCTGGGGCACCTATCGTCGCTGGGAGATGGGCTACCGTCGCCAGCAGGCCGGCTACAACCTGTACGCCGCCGTGGACGAGAAGTGCGCCTTCGGCACCCCCACCGGCAAGGTGGAGATCTGGTCGACCATCTGCGAGTCCTACATCGGCGATACGGTGACCGAGTCCTACGTGCTCGAGACGCCGGGCACTGCCGCCAAGGTGGGCGAGAAGACCCCGTACTTCGCCCAGGTGTGCTCGCCGGATCGCGACGCCTATGCCGGCGACATTCCGGACATCGACAAGTTCCCGCACTGGTTCGAGCCGAAGAACTCCCGCGTGCAGGCGCCCGAGTGGTACGACGCCAACCTGGTGGACGGCGCGTCCTACAACAGCGACAACTACCTGAACAAGCCCTATCACGGCATCGCCGGCGTGGGCAACGGCCAGGCGACCGACAACGGCGACGTGGACAACCTCGAGGCCTACAAGCAGGCCGTGAAGGAGAACCCCGAGGCGACCTTTATCTGCACCTCTGGCGCCCGCCAGCCCGTCTACTTCCACTCCGAGCACCGTCAGCTGCCCTGGTGCCGCGAGCTGTGGCCGTCCCCGCGCTTCGAGATGAACCCGAACGACGCGGCGCGCCTCGGCATCGAGCAGGGCGACTGGATCTGGGTGCGCACCCCGTGGGGCGCTATCCGCGAGGTGGCCGATCTGTACTACGGCATCAAGGAAGGCACCACCAACGCCAACCATGCCTGGTGGTACCCCGAGATGGATCACGCCGCCCACGGCTTCGAGCTCGTCGGCATCAACTGCACCATGGACAAGTACGCCCAGTGCTGGATCTGCGGTGCCTCCCAGCTGCGCGGCAACCCGATGGTCGTCTACAAGGCCACCGAGGAGAACTCGCCGTTCGGCAACCCCGTGCCGTGCGATCCGTGGGGCAACGAGGCGATCACCAACGCCAACGACCCGCGTCTGAAGGAATGGCTGGCCAACGATCCGCGTCTGGACGACTCGAAGGTGGAGCTCACCTACGCGAGCGCGGATGCCAAGGGTCTGCAGACTATCAGCCTCATCAAGGAATAGAAAGGAGGAAGATCAATGGCGAATTACGCGATCATCACCGATTTGAACCGTTGCACGGGCTGCCTTGCCTGCACCGTGGCGTGCAAGGCCATCAACGGCGTGGACGTGGGCAACTTCTGGATTAAGACCCTGCGCGTCGGCCCGCATCCCATTGAGGGCGGCTCCGGCACCTTCCCGGACGTGGAGATGTACTTCCTCCCCGTTCAGTGCCAGCACTGCGAGAACCCCGAGTGCGTGAAGGTGTGCCCGACCGAGGCGTCGCATGTCGCCGAGGACGGCACCATCCAGATCGACAAGGACAAGTGCATCGGCTGCCAGTTCTGCGCCATGGCCTGCCCCTACGGCGTGCGCTACCTGAACCAGACCGAGCGCGTTGTGGAGAAGTGCACGCTGTGCGAGCAGCGCACGAGCCAGGGCGAGCTGCCCCAGTGCGTGGCCCAGTGCGGCGCCCGCGCCCGCTTCTTCGGCGACCTCGATCAGGGCGTCGAGAACTTCGAAGCCCCGGCGCACCCGGACACCCCCGGCTGCCAGTACGACGAGATGACCAAGACCCGCGTCAAGCTCAAGGACTACGTGGAGGCCTTTACCGAGAACGACATTCATCACCTCACCAACAAGGGCAACAACCCCAAGCTCATGTACTTGTTGCGCGAGGGCCGGAAGTGGAGGGAGTAACAACCCATGGAAATTCAGTGGCCCCTTATTCTCTTCACCTTCTTTAATTGCCTCGCCGGCGGCATCTTCCTGATGCAGGGCATTCTCACCCTGTCCGGCAAGGGCAAGGCCATGCAGCTCGCCTCCTGCATAAGCGCCATCGTGGCTCTCGCCATCGGCGGTCTGTCGGTGTTCTTCCACCTGCAGCATCCGCTGCGCATGCTGAACGGCTTCGGGCACATCACCTCCGGCATCACCATCGAGCTCATCTTCGTGATCGTGTTTGCCATCGCCGTGGTGCTGTACTTCCTCATGATGCGCCGTTCCGAGGAGGGCGTGGCCCCCAAATGGTGCGCCGTTCTGGCCATCGTCGTGTCGCTGGCCCTGCCGTTCGCGACGGGCGACTCCTACCTGATGAGCGCCATTCCCGTGTGGGACACCATGCTGCTGCCTCTGTACTACGTGGTGGCCACGGTGATGCTGGGCGGTCTGGCCGCCATGATCATCGCCGGCGCCACGAAGGCCGCCGACGCGGTGAAGCTGTCAGCAACGGTGGCTTTCATTGGCGCGGTTGTGTGCGCCGTGGTGAGCGTCATCTATGCGGTGGCTATCTCCGGTATGGGCGCGAACTACACCGAGATGCAGTACTACTTCGACCCGACGCTGCCTGACGTGGCCATGCGCCAGTCCGAGCAGATCACCGGCGCCATTCTGGCCGGCGAGCATGCCGTGGCCTTCTGGCTGGGCAATGTGGCTATCGGCTGCGCGGTGCCTGCCGTGCTGGCGGCCCTGGTGATGACGGGCAAGATTCCCGCCGAGAAGGCCCTGGCTGTGGCGGTGGTCGCTCTGGTGTGCGCCGTGATCGGCACCATCGTGTGGCGCGTGCTGCTCTACGAAGTGGCCGTGAACGCCCTCATCCAGTTCCAGTGGGCGCTTCAGTAAGAGGTTGAACGCGAGAGGGGCCATCTCTGGTCGGTTGGCCCCTCCTTGAAGACGAATGTTGGGCAGGGCGGCTTGATGTAACGGTTTACGCCCCGCAGGCGATGCAAGTAAACCGCCCTGTCCATTTTGAAATGGCTTGCAAATAACGATTTCACGGTTGGAGGACGCGGCAACCGTTATCTGGAAGCCATTTAAGCAAAGAATGAAGAGGAGACGCTATGGCTCAAGAGGAAAAGAAGGACGCGGCCGAGGCCAAGCGCGCACCTCGCGGCGGCATCACGCGGCGCGGGCTGTTCATCGGTGTGGGATCGACGGCGGCGCTGCTGGGCCTGGGCGCGTTGCGCTATGCGGGCCACAACCCGCTGAACCGGCCGCCGGGGGGTACCGATGAGGCCCATCTGGTGAGCGGCTGCATCCGCTGCGAGCGCTGCTACGAGGCGTGCCCCCGTGAGGCCATCGTGCCGGCGAAGATCGAGGACGGGCTGCTCGGCATGCGCAGTCCCATGCTCGACTTCAACACGGGGAACTACTGCGATTTCTGCTACGAGGAGAACGGCGGCAACCCCTTGTGCGTGGCGGTGTGCCCCACGGCCGCGCTCGAGTTGCCGGCAACGTACACGGTGGGCAATCCGGAGACCGGCGAGACCGGCGACATCATCATCGGCACGGCGGAGATCGATCCGCGTACGTGCCTGGCCTATCGCATGACCGGCTGCCGCGACTGCTACGATGCCTGCAACTACGGCGCTATCGAGCTGAAGGACGAGGGCGGCGCAAATCCCATTCCCTACGTCGTGGAAGACAAGTGCAACGGCTGTGGCGCCTGCCAGGCCGCCTGTCTGTCGCTGTCCTCCGGTTCCATCAAGTCCAGCGAGCGTGCCATTGTCGTGCGCCCTATTGAAGCCTAAAGGGGGTAAGTTATGGCTCAGAAGAAGGAAACTACGGAAGCGTCCGTTTCATCTCAGGCTGCGGGCGTGAAGGGGAAGGGCTCTGCGAACGCGCTGGCCGCGAAGCTGAAGACGCGTCGGCTGCGCACGGCTGTGGGAGCCGTGGTGTTCGTCGGCATGGCCGCCGGGCTTGTCGCCGGCGTGAGCATGGGCACGATGTCCGGCTTCGGTTGGGACACGTTCTCGATGCTGTGCCCCTTGGGCGCGCTGGGCACCATGATCGCCACGAAGACCATGATTCCCCGCGCGGTGGTGTCGCTCGTGCTCATTGCCGCCCTCGTGTTCGTGTTCGGTCGCGCCTTCTGCTCGTGGCTGTGCCCGACCATGCTCATCGATCGCATCCGCGACTTCTTCCGCTCGCCCAAGAAACGCCGCGAGTTGGCGGAGAAGAAGAACTCCGAGATCAAGGCCATCTCGCAGCAGGAGCTGGCGAGTCTGAAGGCGGCGCGCGAGGGTCATACCTGCGGCGCCTGCGGCAAGTGCCAGCCGGTGCACCACGGCAAGGTAGACTCGCGTCATGCGGTGCTCGGCGGAGCTTTGCTTTCGACGGCGGTCTTCGGATTCCCGGTGTTCTGCCTGGTGTGCCCGGTGGGCCTGTCGTTCGCTACGGTGCTCGTCATCTGGCGGGCCTTCGCCCATGGTGACGCGACGATCGGGCTTATCCTTATTCCGGCGATGCTTGTTATCGAGTTGGTGGTGCTGCGCAAGTGGTGCTCGAATTTCTGCCCGCTTTCGGCGCTCATGAATCTGGCCGGGCGTTTCTCGCGTACGTTCGTGCCTACCATTAATGACGAGAAGTGCCTGGAGACGGCCCGCGCCACCTCCTGCAGCAAGTGCGCCGAGGTGTGCGATGCCGACATCAACATCCGTCATCCGGAATTCGGTCTGCGCACCATGGCCGACTGCACGCGCTGCCGCAACTGCGTGGACGTGTGCCCCACCCATGCCATCACCATGCCGGTGTTCGTCGGTAAGAAGGCCGGGAAGACCGTCGTGGAAATCCCCGATCCGGTCATGGACGATTTGGAGCCGAAGCTGGACTAGCGACTCGTTGGGGGCGGCCCGCGGAGCCCGTGCTCGCCGCCCGCTGCGCGCTTGGTCCCCTTCCGAACGCGATAAAAGAATCAGCGAAGATGACGCACATAGGTCGGTACCATCCCGGCATCGTTGCTGCTGAAGTGGAAGCTGATTCTTAACGATCGCGTTCTCCAGGGGGCGCGCAGAGGTCGTCGATCACGGGCTCCGCGGGCCGCCTGCGCGAGACGGTATTAAGTTGCAAAAGTGGGAAGGCTTTGGGAGAGGCCTGACTTCCTTGGGCGTTTTCGGAAGTCATTAGGATGTAACGACCTCTTGAATTTTGGGAGAGATTCAAGGGAACGTTGAAGAGGAGCGACAATGGTTGAGACGATTGATGCGGGGGCCCATCGCTATGTGGGGGCTGCGTTTGTGGCCGTGGACAGCGGGGCCATTCGGGTGCATCGGGAGCGGTGCGCTAAGGTGCGCAACCGCAACGTGGACTGCCTGAAGTGCGCGGCGGCGTGCACTTCAGGGTGCATTTCTTTGGATGATGGCGAGTTGGTGATCGATGCCTTGAAATGCGTCGGCTGCGGCACCTGCGCCACGGTGTGCCCCACGTGCGCTTTGGAATCTTTGAATCCGTCGGACGCCGAGTTGAAGGTCGCCTGCCTGCGCGCCGCGCGCGGTGACGAGGCGGTCATTGTCTGCAGCCAGATGGAGGCGGCCTTGGGCGATTTGCTGGTGCCCGGCGCGGCGGCGTCCGTGGTCTGCGCGGGGCGCGTGGACGAGTCGCTGTTGGCGGGGCTCGCCGCCGAGGGCGTGGGCCGTGTGACGGTGCTCTGCGGCGATTGCGAGCGTTGCGCCCAGCGACATGGCCGCGACACAGCGGAACTCGTGGCCGAAACGGCGCGTCAGGTGCTCGGCGCTTGGGGCAACGGGCTGGGCGTCGTCGTGACTGATGTGCCTCCTTCGAGCATTCTCGCCGAGGGCGCCGATGGGGTCGCTGCCGAAACCGCCCGTACAGCTTACTTCGCCCAAGAACGCGCTTGCGTCCCCCTTCGCGAAGTTGAGGAAGCCTCTGCGGGCTCATCCGCAGAGGCGGCCGCCCCAAAACAACCGGGCCGTTCCCTTCACGTGATGAAAGACGGCACGCTGCCGCACTTCGTTCCCGATCGGCGCGAGAGGCTGCTGGATGCGTTGGCGCAGCTAGGGGAGCCCGAAGACGGCAAGTTGGAAACCCGGCTGTGGGGCGCGGTGGTCATCGACGGCACGAAGTGCGTCTCTTGCCGCATGTGCGCGACGTTCTGCCCCACGGGCGCCATCGCTAAGTTCGACGACGCCGACGGCACTTTGGGCGTGGCCCACACGCCGGGCGACTGCGTGAAATGCAGCAGCTGCCGGGATGTGTGCCCCGCCGATGCCATCACGCTGCTTGATGCCGTGCCTGCAAGCTGGCTTACCGGTGGCAACCGGCACCGCTACACCATGACGCCTCGCCCCGTGAGCCTTACCGACAATCCCCACCAGATCCTCGACACCTTCCGTCTCGATTTCAACGGAGACATCTTCGAACGGTAGGGGAGCCGCACCGATCGCCGAGGCCCTCCGCGCAGGGAGTCGGCGATCGGTTAGCTAGTCGCTCCCCATGGTGCGTTGCCGAGGTCACTTGGGCGATGGCGGGAGCGCCGCAGTGACGAACCTCTGATTTCTTCCCAAAGCAGGAGAGGCTGCATCTCCCGACTGCCCCGGCGCTCGCCCCGGCAGCCACGCGACCTCGATCTGCCCAGCCCCCGGCGCCCCTATCCTCTTCCCGGCGCCGGGGGCGTTTTATGCCAAGGGCAAGCGCAGGGTGAAGGTGGTGCCTTCTTGTGCGGTGCTGGCCACGGCGATGGCGCCCTTGTGGGCTTGGGCAATGTTGCGCAAGCTAGTGAACTATAATACAAATCTCGGTTCTATTTCTATAAAATCGTGCTATAGTGCGATTTATGTGAGGGGGATAGTTGATCTCACGTAAATAAAGTAGTAGAATAAAGTAGTAGAAAAAGGAATCCGATCATGACAATGCTCGAAATTCATCCGCGGATCTTTCTTCGTCACCCCCAACTGAACGAGGAGGATATTCGCACGGCTTGGAGGAACTCCTACTACGAAGCTCTTAGGGCCGATAGCCAGAACTATCCTGAGTATCTTTGGATAGGTGCTGACTCTAAGGGTCGCGACATCGAGATGGTCGGAACGCTAACCGATGATGGGTGGCTCATCTATCATGCGAACACGCCGCTTTCGCGAAGAGTGCGGCTAGAGGTTGAGAAAGCGAGGCGCTAGGCGGTATGGCCGAGTACAAGTTGAAAAACGGCTACGTTCTCACTGATGAGGAAATCGAGCGACGGGCTGCGGAATGGGAGAGCGATGACGCGGAGATAGGGCTTGTTCCTCTGCGCGTCGGCCGGCCGCCCTTGTCAGGGGAGCCCAATGCGAACCTCTCGTTCAAATGCCCTGAATCGGGGGCAGAGCTCATAGCTCGCGCTGCCGAGGTGGCCGGCGTGAAAAAGTCGGCGTTCATCCGCGAGGCCGCCCTCGAGAAGGCGGCGCAAGTGCTATCTTTGGCCGGATAAGGCTCTTTAGCAACTCCTACATCAAAGGCAAACGCAGGGTGAAGGTGGTGCCTTCTTGTGCGGTGCTGGCCACGGCGATGGTGCCCTTGTGGGCTTGGGCGATGTTGTAGACAAAAGATCTGCCACGGAGTACTTTTTGCTGGTTGCTATAAACTTTTTGTGCTAACGGTGTCTAACATTGAGATTGCGAGCTGCCTTGAAAGTAAATGCATCTCTTCGCGTTGATCGCGAATTAGAATACTTTGGCAAATCGAAGTCCTTTAAAGCAAAAGGTGCGTCGTAAGGCGGAGACATTAAAGCCGCCGCCTCGAGCGGCGACATAAATCAGCTCCCGGACGACTCCTCTTCAGGCAGCGGCGGCAGGCAAGCGTCGAGCACCTCATTGAACTCCTGGCGATTGTGCACGGCAAATTTCGCATAGATGCGACTTGCATGAGCTCGCACGGCACTCTTCGAGATAAACAGTTCGTCGCTGATGGCGGCAATGTCACACCCGCTCGCCATGAGCATGAACACCGTTGTCTCTCGTTTTGAGAGCCCCCGTTCGGTGCTGAGCGATGTTAAGGCCTCCTGCCGACGAGAGGCGGGAGACGATTGAACGGCCCGTTCCAATACGTAGCGCTCATCGATGCTGAATGGCGAGAGACCTGCGCTTAAAAGGCTGATTGTCAAGATTATAGCTGCCCCTAGCACCCCAGGATCGATAGCTAAATCGAGAAGGCCTGTTTGGATGCCCGTTTCCGTTGTCGCGATGATAAGGAGCTTCACTATTGCGCAGGCTGGTAGCGCTGAAGTGCGAGCAGCGTGTGCTCTCATGCAAGCCAGCGAATAAGCGAATAGACGGCAGCTGGCGGTGCCAGCGCTGGCGAACACCTGCACCCAGGCATTGTCGTTGTCGAAAAACCCCGCGAGCAGTAGACCTGCTACCATAAATACGAAAGCTATGTTCTTCAAAGCGCGCATGTCGAAACGACTCGGCAGTCCAAAGGCGAGTCCCGCGATGGCGGCGCCGGGAATCATGTTTCCAAAGTTATCGAACAGCGACAGCTTGGAGAAATGCATGAAAGAACTCACGAGTCCGTAAGAGAAACAATAGATGCTCACCCATACAACAAGACGCCACGAGACGATGGACCCCAGTCCGATAGATACGCGCTGGGCGACCAGCAAAGAGGGCGCATGACTTTCTTCAACCATGCGACGGTACCCCACCAGCAGCGTAAGGGAGATCGCAATGAGCAGTGGCATGCAGTAGGTAACTGTCTCCAGGCTCGCCCCCAATATGATGACGAGGAGCGAGTTGAGCCCCTCGGCAGTTCCGATAATGAGAACGATGAATTTGAGCGAGGTCGTGCTTACAAATTCAAGCCATTGCAGCATCATGGCTGCTGTTCCCAGCCCGAAAAGAAACATGCCTATCGCTAGCGTTGAGGCATCCAGCACTGAAAGACGGACGAGCACAAGTACGCCGCAAGCGGCCAAGGCTATCAGTCCGGGAGCCGCAAGTATCTTGAAGGATTGGTGCTCACGATCCAGCCCGTAGGCAAAGGTCACGAGCAGCAGGAGGCCCGCGATCTTGCCAGCATCGGCGCATGTGCTCAAATCGCTCGACCCTGCGCACTGAAAGGAGAGATGCGATGCGCAACGGCAGAGAGCATATCCCGTTACCAGCACTACGACGTTCCATTGTCGCTCGGCTAGATCCATCAGTCTTTCGAGCCATGGAGGAAAGATCGCCTCGTGTCCCATTGCATTCCCTCCCCTCATGCTGCGCTTTCTTGCTGAATGCGCCCTCTCCTGCCCTCCATCCTAACGTTTCGTTCCTCTGCCCTCAAGACGCTTAAGCGCTTAAAGTCACCATAAGGCTATGACCTGGTAATTTGCGACATCTTTCTCCTTCTCGTTTAAGCAGGGCGTCTCTGGTTTAAACGGTACGTAACAAATCAAGCAGGCTCGGGTGTCCTAGGATGGACTTAGGGTGTTAGTCGTGACGCCCCATAGAATCGGTTCACTGCAAGGAGGAGGAACCATGAGAACAATCGAGGCCCATTCCCTTAATCGTCGTGACTTCTTGAAGACGACTGGCGCGCTCGTAGCCGGCACCATGGCGGTAGCGGGTATTGCCGGATGCGCCACTGAGGCCACTGAAACGCTGCCCTCCACAACGCCAAACGAGTTCTGGCTGCCCGAGGCTTGGGACGAGGAGCACGATATTGTCGTTGTTGGTTTCGGTGCCGCAGGCGTCTCTGCCGGCATTGCCGGCATGAAGGCCGGTGCCGATACCGTAGTGCTGGAGGTGGCCCCCAAAGAGTTACGCGGCGGCAACAGCGGCGTGTGCGGCGGCGGATGGATCTGTCCTACCGACGTCCAGGGTTATGCGGACTTTCTCTACCGCCTGAACCTGCAGCGCGACGATAAGCAGGAGCTGCTGGAATTCAGCCAAACCCTCTCGGGCATGGTGGATTGGATCGAAGAGCTCGGCATCGACTACATGGACACGAAGCGGGCCGGCTTCAACTTCTATCCCAAAGAGTTCCACGAGATGGCCCCCACCATGAACAACAGCCTGAAGGGCGTTTCCGAGACGGGCATGGAGCATCATGCCATGGCCGATGCCGACGGCAATCAGGCCATGGGCGGCAAGTACTTCTACGAGCCCATGGCGGAAATCTACGAGGGCATGGGCGGAACCGTGTTCTACGAGACCCGCGGTCGTGAGCTCGTGCAAAACCCCCAAACTAAGGAAGTGCTTGGCGTACGGGCTGAAAAAGCCGACGGATCGAGCATCTTCATTAAAGCTCGCAAGGGAGTTGTTTTGGCCTGCGGTGGCTACGAGGCCAGTCCCGAGCTCACCCAGGAGTACATCCGCGCCTGCATGGACATCGCCGTCACCGGCTCGCCCTTCAACCGCGGCGATGGCGTGCTCATGGCCCAGGCCGCCGGCGCACGGCTCCATCATATGGACTGCATCGAATGGCAGGGTTACGGCGCTCGCATCGAACCCGACAGCGAGGTGAACGGCCGCGTGGGCACGAGCACCAACTGGCACAGCGAGCCGGCCATCATCATGGTGAACAAATACGGCCGCCGCTTCTTCCGCGAGGATATGCGCATGGGCCACACCCGCCAGTTCCCCGGCGTAGAGTTCCTCGGCTTTGCTGACAGCACTGACACCATCAACGACTGGGCTGGTGCTCCGGCCTACGTCATCTTCGATCAGACGCGTTTTGCCGAGGGTGCGGGCAACTTCTATGGCGGCAAGGACAAGCTGGCCATGGGCTGGTTCGGACAGCACGAGCTGTACCAGTGGAGCGACGACAACTCCCAGGAGCTGGCCAGCGGCATCATCAAGAAGGGCGAAACCCTTGAAGAGCTGGCCGAGGCCTTCGGCTTCGTCGGCGTGGCCGAGTTCGCCGAGGAGGTGGCTCGCTACAACGGCTTCGTGGACGCCGGTCGCGACGAGGACTTCGGTCGCGATCCGGCGAAGATGGTCAAGATTGAGACTGGCCCGTTCTATGGCATCGAAGTGTGGCCGAGCCTGCTGAACACACAGGGCGGTCCGAAGCGCAGTAATGCCACCTGTCGCGTGGTCGACTACGAGGGTAATGAGATTCCGCGGCTCTATTCAGCCGGCGAGCTGGGATCGCAGTTTGGCCTTGTGTACCACGGTTCCGGCAACACGACTGAGGCCGTTATGACTGGTAAGGTGGCTGCTGAGAATGCCGCCACCCTGGAACCTTGGGACGCGGCATAGCCAAGGTTGCGCCTCTGCGGCAATGCGGCCTCGTAAGGAAAGAGAAACGTATGCTTAATCACTTTCTATTGCAGCAAAGAGCTCGCTGGGGCAGATGCGAGAAAGCCCTCGGTGCGGCGGTTATGGCTCTTGCCATTGCCCTTGTCTCAGGTTGTGCCCCTCAGCAAACAACTTTGGACAATGCTGGGACAGCCGAATCTGCAACTGTCGGAACGGCTGCGACAGCCTTTGAGTGGTCTCCTGAAGCGGATTGCGCAACCTGTCATGTTAAACAGGCTTCATCTACAGCTGACGCTCAATGCCTCGCATCGACCCATGAGGATAGTGCCTGCACTTCCTGCCATTCTGACTCCGAGGGACTGCAGAACGTACATGAAGGGGTCGCGTCGGCCGAGGTGGAACTGACGCGCTTGAAAAAAACCGACATCGACTCCAGTTACTGTCTCACTTGCCACGACAGCTACGAAGCGCTTGCAGGAAAGACAGTCGACTCTCAAGCTTGCACCGACAAGAATGGCCTCGTAGTGAATCCCCATGGCCTGCCGACGAATGTGGAGCACGAGGATATCGATTGCGCCTCCTGTCATATCATGCACGACAGTCGCGCTGCCGCCGATCAAGCTGAGAGCCTCTGCAGCTCCTGTCATCACGAGAACGTTTACGAGTGCTTCACCTGTCACGCCTGATAGCTCTGACAATTATTCGCCCTCCCTTGCCGGCCCTCGCAGTTGCGGGGGCCGGTTTACTTGCGGGCGCAAGCGAGCAAAGGTTAGTGGTCATGTTCTGCTCATCGCGAGGTCGCACATGGCAGGCCGGGCACTCCTGAACAACATTGACTTTTTGTCGAGAGATGGTGCGTAATTGGAGCTACGTCAAGGGCAAACGCAGGGTGAAGGTGGTGCCTTCTTGCGCGGTGCTGGCCACGGCGATGGTGCCCTTGTGGGCTTGGGCGATGTCGCGGGCGATGGCCAGCCCCAACCCGTAGCCGCCGGTGTTGGCGCCGGGCTCGCCACCGTTGTTTTCGGCGTCGGCGGCGTTGTGGGTGCGGGCCGCATCGGCGCGATAGAAGCGGTCGAACAAATGCGGTAGATCGGTCTCATCGATGGGCTCGCCGCTGTTGCGCACGGAGAGGACGGCCTCGCTGGCGTGCGCCCTCAGCGTCACGGTCACGGTGCCACCCGCATTGGTGTACTTGCAGGCGTTGTCCAAAAGCACGGCCACGGCCTGCTGGAGGCGCGTGGCGTTGCCCC
This sequence comes from uncultured Adlercreutzia sp., assembly GCA_902478715.1. Lineage (GTDB taxonomy): Bacteria > Actinomycetota > Coriobacteriia > Coriobacteriales > Eggerthellaceae > Adlercreutzia. The sequence continues at coordinate 789 of CABSMC010000034.1, read as the reverse complement.
GCACGGTAATTCCCTTGTTGATGGCGCATTCCCACATGAGTTCCCGCTCGAAGGCTACGGCTTCGAACGTGAGGGTTTCGCCTTCCACCAGACGGCTGAGGTCGACGGTGCCTGCAGGGCCTTCCGAGGTTTGGGCGCCCTCCGGAGCCGGTCGGGCCAGATCGAGCATATCGGTCACGAGGCCTTGCATGCGCTCGGCTTCCACCTGGGTGCTCTCTATCCACTGGCGCTGGCTGGCGATGGTGTCGCCGCCGCGCTGCCGCAGGATGGCGTTGTTGGCGAGAATGACCGTGAGCGGGGTTTTCAGCTCGTGGGACGCATCGGCGATGAACTGCTGCTGTTGGGCCCAGGCGCGCTGCACCGGACGCAGCGCCCAGCGCGAGAAGACGAGGTTCAGCAGGAACAGCAGGCCCAAAGCGCCCAGGCCCACGGCGGTGAGCACGAGGGCGAGCGAGCGCCAGCCGTCGGCAGCGCCTCCGTCGGCGAAGGCCACCATGAGATCGGGGCCGGCCTCATGCTTGGCGAAGTACAGCCCTACATCGGGCAGGTATCCCCAGGATTCGGCGGTGCTGACGACTTCGGGTATGGCGCGCACGAGGAGCGCCTCGGGCACGGTGGCTCCCGAGCGATCCGTTAGCTGCATAACCGTGCGGTCGGCGATATAGTAGACCGCCACGGGCAGCGATGCCTCCTCGGTGGTGCCCGGGCCGCCGATGCGGGGCGGCGCGAAGCCGGGATCGCTGGTGCCGGCGCCGATGTCCTGGGTGGGGGTGGGGGCCGAGCCGCTCT